>DAOLDO010000006.1:0-22858 GCA_035327325.1 Chloroflexaceae bacterium
CCCCGCCGGTCTGCGCCGGCCCCCCTCCTCGCCTGTGCGAGTGCCGTAGGCCGTATTATAGTCGCATTACGCCTGTGATGCGCCCGCGGAATCGCCGCTACGCCCCCGGTCGCTCGTCCGAGAGCGCTTCTGGTAGGCCGGTGAGCCCATCGAACGTTAGGTGATCCGGTTGTAGCCCGAAAGCCAGTTCGGCCCGCGCGGGAAGCCGACCAGAGGCCGATAGCGCGCGCGCACAATCGGGATGGCCGCGACCACAGCCCAGGGCACGCCGAGGTGCTCGGCGAGGTCGTCGCCGGGCAGCGGGGCGAACGCCAGCCCCGCGCACCCGATGGCCGGCGCGCTGCAGCGCCCGCCCGAGCGGGAGGAACGGCTGCACGTCACCCCTTGAGCCCAGGGCGAGCATGGTGATCGTGCGTCCGATGGTCGCCTCCTCACCCCGTATCGCCGAGCCCCGCCCGCCGCGCCTTGACGATCGCCTGGGCCCGATCGACCACCTGGAGCTTGCTGAAGATGATCGAGATATAGTTGCTCACCGTCTTGGAGCTGATCGACAACTGCCGGGCGATCGCCTGGTTGTCCGCCCCATCGGCGATCAGCTCCAGCACCTCGCGCTCGCGCTCGGTGAGGTCGGGGAAGGCGAGCGCCGGCTGCGGCGCCATGGCGCTCTGTTGCTGGAACAGCGCCGTGACCCGGGCCGCGACCGCCGGGCCGAACAGCGCTTCGCCCGCGGCGACCGCCCGGATCGTGCGCAGCACCTCGGCCTTGCGGGCTCCCTTCAGGATGTAGCCCCGCGCCCCGGCGCACATCGCGGCGAACAGCGACTCGTCGTCCTCCAGCATCGTGAGCATGATCACGCCCGTCTCCGGCCGCTGCGCCAGGATCTGTCGCGTCGCGGCGATGCCGTTGACCTCGGGCATGTTGATGTCCATCAGGACCACGTCCGGCAACAGCTCGCGCGCCATCGTGATCGCCTCGGCGCCGACGCCCGCCTCACCCACCACAGCCAGATCCGGCGCGTCGGCCATGATCGCGATCAGGCCCTCGCGAAACAGGGCATGGTCGTCAACAATCAGCACCCGAATAGGGGTGGCGCTCATGGGTGGAGCTCCTGCGGCAGAGGCAGCCGGGCGACGACCCGGCTCCCGCCACCGCCCGTCTCGATCGTGCAGACGCCGCCAAGCTCCTCGGCCCGCTCGCGCATGGACGCCAGCCCGACGCCGGCATGCGGCGGTGCAGGGAGCCCGACGCCGTCGTCGCTGACGCAGATTTGCAGGCAGGGCGCCCCGTCGCTCGCGCTCACGCTGAGCTGCACCCGACAGCGCGTGGCCCCGGCGTGGCGCAGCACATTGGTCACGGCCTCCAGCACGATCCGGTAGGCCGCCACCTCGATGGCGGCCGGTAGCGGCGGGAAGCGCTCGGGTTCGGTCGCCAGGGCGATCTGCAGACGACCTCGGCCGCCCTGCATCTGCGCAAGGTGGCTCTGCAGCGCGCCGCAGAGCCCCAGCTCGTCGAGAGCCGGCGGGCGCAGCTCGTAGACCAGGCGGCGAATCTCGCCCACCATCTGCTCGGTCTGGTCGCGCAGCCGCTCGATCTGGGCCGCCGCCGCCGGCTGCTCGGCGCTCAGCTGGTCGTGCAGGGCGTCGAGCTTGAGCGTCTGGCTGGCCAGGGTCGGGCCGAGGCCATCGTGCAGGTCGCGACGGATGCGCCGGCGCTCCTCCTCGCGGGCCAGCACCAGCTGCTCGCGCGAGCGCTGCAGGGCCAGGGTGAGCCGGGTGGCCGAGGCGACCGGGCCAATCTGCCCGGCGATGTCCGCCAGCAACTTCAGCTCCGGCTCGGTGAACGCCTCGCCGGGCGCCCGCGGCGCCACGCTCAGCCGTCCGACCAGCTCGCCCTGATACCGGAGCGGCAGGGTCAGGCCGTCGCCCGGCGGGCCGCCCGCCGCGGCCCGGCCGATCACCCAGTCACGCTCCGTGAGCTCGATCACCACCGCGGGCAGCTTGAGCGCGGCGGCGACCGTGGTCACGATCGTGGTCAGGGTTTCGTCGGGCGCCGCGATGACCTGCAGCCGCCGGCTGAGCTGGGTCAGCACCGCGTACGGGTCGTCGCGCTCGCCGAACAGCAGCCGGTCGACGCCGCGCTGCAGCCGCTCGCGCACCGGCTGGAACAGCACCGCGACCACGCCGGTCGCCACCAGCGAGCTCAGCAGGCCGCCGGTGCTGTGGAAGAGCAGGCTCAGCAGCCCGACCGTGAGGGTGTAGAAGAGGACGACCATCAGGGTCAGCCCGCCGTAGACCAGCGTGCGGTTGATCACCAGGTCGATCGCGTAGAGCCGGTACTTGAAGATCGCGAGGCCGATGGTGAGCGGGTAGCCGAAGAGCACCACCGCAATAATCAGCTCGTACCAGATGGTTTGAAAGAGCTGCGGAAAGAAGAAGGCGCCGGGCAGCTCGAAGACGAGGAGTTGGAAGCTGACAGCGGTGGCGAGGAAGTAGGTCAGCCACTTCAGCTGCTGGCGCTCGTCGCCCCGCGCACGCCTGAGCCGCAGCCCCATCGCCACCACGCCGAGCAGGCCCAGGCCGATCGTCCCCAGGAGCGCAACCGACCGGAAGAGCGGGTGCCACCAGCCGGGTAGGGCGGGCGAGCCAAAGGGGTTGTCGAGCGGGAAGCTGAGCCCCACCGCGTTGATGCGCCGAAAGTCGGGCAGCAGGCCCAGGGCCATGCAGGCGAACATGACGAGGCCCGCGCCGCCGAGCCCCAGCCGCCGCCAGGCCGGCGAGAGGAAGCTCCCGCTGGGGAAGAGCATGGGCAGCAGGATGAAGACCGGGACGATCGCGAAGCCTAAGTCCACGCTGTAGATCAGCCAGGCCAGCTCGGCGAGGCCGGGGAGGGCAAGCTGCCCGGCCAGCGCGCACGGGATAGCGATCAGGGCACCGCCGATAAAGAATGCGTTGCCCGCCCCTGCCCAGAGGCAGAGCCAGCCGATCCGGTTGGCGGGCTGATAGCGCGTGATCAGGCCGCCCAGCAGGACAAAGGCGAGGCCGGCGGCGAGGTTGAGCGCCAGCCCTGAGGGGGTTATCAACGGCGAGTGGGCGCAGCCGGCCAGCGCCAGGCCCACCGGGCCGAGGGCGAAGGCCAGGGCCAGCAGGGAGGCTCCGACGGTCAGGCGGCGGCGCCAGGGTGGCAAACGAGGGACCACAGCTACCCCATCGCTTCGGCGCGGGCGCCCGGCGCGGCGAGCGGAGCGCCCCGCAGCATGCTCAGGCCGAGCGGGGCCAGGGCGATGAGCCAGGTCACGCAGGCCAGCGGGTAGAAGATGCTGACCTGCCACCAGGCGATCGTCTCGTCGCCGGCCTGGCCCACGATCAGGAAGATCGGCGCCAGGATGAGCAGGATCGCCGTCCAGCGCGGCACGCCGCCCTTGCGCAGGAATCCGGCCCCCAGGAAGAGCGAGGTGAGCATGCCGAAGAACCCCGCCAGCAGGATCGGGATGCGGCCAGGGTGCTGAGGCAGCGCCCAGACCGACATGTTCAGCCCGGCCTCGATGATCTCGAGCTGGAGCAGGCGCGCCATGGCAGGTACGAGCGTGAAGGCGATCCCCAGGCCAGCGATAGCGCAGAAGATCCCAAAGCGCGGCGCGCGCTGGCCGAGGACGCGGGCCAGCTCGAAGTAGACCGGCACGAAGCCGAGGAAGCCGAAGGCCATCAGCACCCCCTCGACCCAGCTGGTGGTGCCGTCCGGGCTGCGCTCGATGCCCAGCACGAAGACGGCCGCGCCCAGGGTCAGCAGCAGCGGGCCGAGCACAAAGGCGGCGCCGAGCGCCTTGCGTTGCAGAGCCTGGTAGGTGTCCATGGTGATCTCCCCCGTATTGTAGCCTGCCTGACAAGCGGTGAGCTCACTCTACGGGCGGGCGGCTCCCGCTGTCACGGGGGCAGGCCCCTATGCTGGCCGGGAACTTTGTTCGGGTATGCTCAGCGTGACGGCCGAGATATGGGCGCCCACCCTAACTTCCCGGCCGCGATGGGTACGCGCACCTATACGGGTCGGGAAACCCGACTGCTATGCTCACCCCACGTGGAATGAGCCGACGACACACGGAGGGGGGACGATGAGCTACGAGGCGATTTTGCGGCGGCTGCTCGGCCTGGCCTGTCTGCTGGCCCCGGCGCTCCAGGTGGGGAGCGCGCTCCTGTACCTGGCGGGGAGCCTGGCCTGGGAGGCGGTGGTGGGCATGTACGCCTGGACGCTGACTGTGGCGATGTACCAGGGCGTGGCCCTGACGATCGGCCAGCGCAAACCGGTCTTCGGGGCGGCCGTCGCTGTGATCGGCTTGCTGAACGCCGTCGGCGTCGCGGCCTACGCGATGCGCATCGCCGGACTGATGATGGTGGAGCTCGGGCTCTTCGAGAGCCAGGCCCAGATCTGGGATCTTCCGAGCGTCGTGCCTGCGTTTCTCGCCTATGGCCTGCTCGGCCTGCTCGGCGCGCTGACGCCGGCGATCTGCGCGGTCGGCCTGCTCCAGGCCCGCGCCGTCCCGCTCTGGGCGGCGGGGGCGCTGATCGTCAGCACCGTCAGCTTTCTACTGGCCCAGGTCGGCGAGGTCGCCTATGGCGTCACCTACCCGCTCTACGGCCTGCTGATGCTGGTCGGCTTCGCGCCCGTGGGGCTGGCACTGCTGCGCGGCGAGCCCGGCGCCGTAGGCACAGCCCAGGCGCGAGCGGTATAATACTCCGCTACAGGACGGCTTGGCAGATCACCATACGCGCCGGCCGGCGCTGCGCCTCGGTGCAGCGCCGCAGCTGGCGGCCTCGCGCTCACGGGGAGGGCGCGGCCCATGGAAGCGACCATTTCTTCCCGGCGCGAGCGACGCGCATGGGCGCCCTGGTGGGCGCTCGGCGCCCTGCTGCTCACCCTGGCCGCCGCCGGGGGCGTGATCTGGATGCACGCCCGGGTCTGCGCGCTCCCCTTTCTCTCGCTCGAGTACCCGCTGGTCGGGACGATCAGCGGGCCGGCCTTCGCCGGCCTCGGCCTCGCGATCGCCCGCAGGCACCCGGCCCACCGGATCGGCTGGCTCTGCCTGGCAGCCGGAGCCGGCTGCGCGCTCGGCGACCTCGCCGAGGCGTACCTGACCTGCGCCCTGGCGGGGCCCGCCCCGTCAGCCGGCGCGGCGCTCGTCGCCTGGTACCAGTACACACTGATGCCCGCGCTGATCCTGGTGCCCATGTTTGTGCTCCTGCCGCTCTGGTTCCCGACCGGGTCTGCGCCGAGCGTGGGCTGGCGCAGATTCAGCCGGGTTGTGCTCGGGCTGCTCGGCATCGCGACCCTCGGCAGCGCAGTTGTCCCCGACTTTCGGCAGCCCAACGGGGTGGGGACGACCATCCCACTGACCAACCCGCTCGGCATCGCGCACCTGCCCGCCTGGTGGGCCGGCGCCTCTGGCGAGCTCTGGAACGTCGTGGCGATTGGCGGCGCCCTGGCGGCGATCGGCTCGCTGATCGTGCGCTTCCGGCGCTCAGGCGGCGACGAGCGCCAGCAGATCAAGTGGTTCGCCTTCTTCCTGGCCAGCGCCGTCACCCTGCAGCTCCTGGTGTTTGAGCTGCTGCTCGCCCGGCTGCTGCCGTGGTTCGCCGGCGCGGCCTGGGAGCCGGTCGTCCAGTGGAGCTACATGCTGGTGCTCGTGAGCGTGTTTCTTGGCTTCCCGCTGACCATCGGCATCGCGATCTTCAAGTACCGCCTCTACGCCATAGACCTGCTCATCAACCGGACGCTGGCGCACGCCGGCCTGACGCTTGCGATCACCGCGCTCTATCTGCTTGTCATCGCCGGAACGGCGTCGCTGACCCTGGATCGGCGCGGAGAGTTGGTCGGCCTGGCCCTGGCGACCGCCGCCTCGGCACTGCTGATCCGCCCGCTCTACCGGCGTATTCGCGCCGGCGTCGATGGGGTGCTGCCCGTGCCGGCGCCCCCGGTAGCGCCCCCCGCCGCCCCATCGGCGCCGGCCGCATCCCGACGGGCGTGGCTGGCCTGGTCGCTGCTGCTCACCACGCTGGGCATTTCGCTGTTCGGCTTCGGCTGGCTGCACCTCGCCGGCTGCGGCCCCGCGCTTGACACGCGCAGCTACGCGGCGTGGCCCGTGGCGCTGGCCTACGCCAGCATCGGCTTTCTGATCGTGCGCGCCCAGCCCGCCAGCCGGATCGGCTGGCTGTTTCTCGCGGCGAGCCCCGTGGCGACCTACTTCAGCGGCGCCTTCGTCCAGTGCGCCGGCGCGGGAATCATCCCGCCCCTGGGGCTTGCGCCGCTCACCTGGGTCCATTTCGTCCTGTTCACCCTCTACGGCCTCGCGGTCTACATCCTCGTCCCGCTCTGGTTCCCCGACGGGCGCCACCTCAGCCCGGCCTGGCGCTCCCTCACCCGCGTCCTGCTGGTCCTGATCGCCGTCACGACCGCCGGGAAGGCTGTGGCCCCGGAGCTGTATGAGCCGGGGATGCCGGGCCGCTACGACAACCCGATCGGGATGGACTGGCTGCCGGCCTGGTGGAGCAGCTTCTTCGCCCAGGCGAACATCCTGCTGCTGTTGAGTGGGGTGCTGCTCGGCGGGGTCGCGATCGTCGTCCGGCTGCGGCGCTCGGCCGGCGTGGAGCGGCAGCAGCTCAAGTGGCTCAGCGCCTACTTCGTGGTCGCGATCGGCGTGCAGCTGCTGATCTTCGAGCTGCCCGGCGTGCTCTGGTACCCGGAGGGCTTTCAGACCGTCTGGTATCTGCCGGTCGCGTTCAGCCTGCAGGTCGCCTACCCGCTGGTGGTTGGCGCGACGATCTTCCGCTACCGGCTCTACGACATCGCCCGGATCATCAATCGCACGCTGGTCTACGCCGGCCTGAGCGCGGCGATCGTCGCGTGCTACGCGCTAATCGTCAGCGGGCTGAGCTTCGTCTTCCACCTGCAGCAGAGCTTCTTCAGCGCCGTGCTGGCGACGGGCGTGGTCGCGCTGCTGGCCCAGCCTCTGCGCGAGCGGCTGCAGAAGGGGGTGAACCGGCTGATGTTCGGCGAGCGCGACGAGCCCTACGCGGTGCTCTCGCGGCTGGGCCGGCAGCTGCAGCAGTCGGCGCTGCCCGAGCAGATCCTGCCGGCGACCGCCGCGACGATCTGCCAGACGCTGAAGCTTCCCTATGTCGCGATCAGCATCCAGCGCGGCGACGGCGAGCGACAGATCGTCGCCGCCGGCGGGCGCCCCGCGCCGACCACGGCGGAGTGGCCGATGCAGTTCCGCGGCGAGCTGGTGGGCTGGCTGGCGGTCGCCCCGCGCTCGCCCGGCGAGGGGTTCGCCCCGGACGAGCGGCGCCTGCTGGCCGACATCGCCAACCAGAGCGGCGCGGTGGCCGCCTCGGTGCGGCTCACTGGGGCGCTCCAGGCCGCCCGCGAGCGGCTGGTGCTGGCCCGCGAGGAGGAGCGCCGGCGCATCCGTCGCGATCTGCACGACGAGCTGGGCCCAACCCTGGCGAGCCAGACGCTGCGCCTCGACGCGGCGATCGATCTGCTGGCCGAGCGGCCCGCGCAGGCGGCCGAGCTGCTTGGGGCGATCAAAGCGCGCAACCAGGCCCTGGTGGCCGAGATCCGCCGGCTGGTCTACGAGCTGCGCCCGCCGGCCCTCGACGAGCTTGGCCTGCTCGGGGCCCTGCGCGCCGCCGCCGGCCACCTGGGGGCAGCGGCGCCGGCAATCGCGATCAGTGCCGCGCCCGAGCCGCTGCCGGCGCTGCCCGCCGCGGTGGAGGTGGCGGCCTACCGTATCGCCCTGGAGGCGCTCACCAACGCCGTGCGCCACGCCCGGGCGCGCCGCTGCGAGCTGCGGCTGGAGGTGGCGGTTGATGGCCCGCGGGGGCTGCGCATCACGGTCGCCGATGACGGCCGGGGGATCGGCCTTAGTGCCACGGCGGGGGGGGGCCTGCGCTCGATGCGCGAGCGGGCCGAGGAGCTGGGGGGCAGCCTGACGGTGGAGCCCGGCGGCGACGGCGGCACGCTGGTACGAGCCTGGCTGCCGATCGCGGCCTCAGCCGAGGGGGAGCGCCGATGATCCGCGTGCTGATCGCCGACGACCACACCCTGTTCCGCGAGGGGGTGAGCGCTATGCTCCAGGCGACCGCCGACACCGAGCTGGTGGGCGAGGCGGGAACGGGGACGGAGGCGCTCGCCCAGGCCCTCGCGCTCCGGCCCGATATCGTGCTGATGGACATCATGATGCCGGAGCTGAATGGCATTCTCGCCACCCAGCGGCTC
This sequence comes from Chloroflexaceae bacterium, assembly GCA_035327325.1. Taxonomy (GTDB): domain Bacteria; phylum Chloroflexota; class Chloroflexia; order Chloroflexales; family Chloroflexaceae; genus CAIWXH01. The sequence goes on from DAOLDO010000006.1 coordinate 8,269, forward strand.
GTGGCCGCGCAGCCCGGCGTCGGCGTGATCATGCTCACAATGCTCGAGGACGACGACTCGCTGTTCGCGGCGATGTGCGCCGGGGCGCGGGGCTACATCCTCAAGGGCGCCGACAAGGCCGAGATGCTGCGCACCATCCGGGCGGTGGCACATGGCGAGGCCCGCTTCGGCCCGACCATCGCCGGCCGGCTGATGGGCCTGTTCCGCCAGCAGCGCGCCGCGCGCGATCGCCCCTTCCCCGACCTTTCCGAGCGCGAGTTCGAGATCCTGGAGCTGCTCGCCCGCGGCCTGAGCAACGGGCAGATCGCCGAGCGGCTGCGGATCAGCGGCAAGACCGTCAGCAACCACATCTCGAACATCTTCCTCAAGCTCCACGTCAGCGACCGGGCCCAGGCGATCGTGCGCGCCCATCAGGCCGGGCTGACGGCGTAACGGCGGCCGGCTCGCTGCGGTGGGGCTCGAGGTTGCCGCGCAGCACCCGCCAGACGATCGCCGGGCGGAACAGGCTCGGCGGGGGCGCCTGAAGGTTCACCACCCGGAGGAAGGCCAGCGAGACCTCCGCATCGTGGTGGGCGGCGTGGTGCAGCTTGCCCAGGTACCAGTTGATGAAGCGAGTCATCGCCGTGCGCGGCCCGGCGATCTCCGGGAAGCGCAGGTCGTTGCCCACGGCCGTGCCCCAGGGCATGTCAATAATCGCGGCCGCCCGCCTGAAGAAGCGCTCGGCCAGCCGCGCCTCGCCCTGCGCCAGGCACGCCCCCAGGGCCTCGGCCTCCAGCGCCGCCACCGACATTCCCTGGGCGTAGATCGGGTTGAAGCTGCACAGCGCGTCGCCGAACACCAGGTAGCCCGCGGGGAAGCGCCGCAGCCCCTCGTAGCGCCGGCGCAGGTTCGACGGGATCTTGTAGGCCGCCGGCGCCCCCAGCGGCTCGGCGTCCCTGATCCGCTCGTAGAGGTCGGGGACGGCCAGGCCGCGGACGTACTCCAGCAGCCCCGCGTGGTCGAGCGGCGCCTGCGCGCCGAGGTAGCCCGCCACCGTCAGGATCCAGCGCCCGCCCTCCTGGGACAGCAGCACCCCGCCCCGGGGCTGCTCCGGCGACGCCGCGACGATCAGAGCCACGGGGCCGCCCTGCTCCGGCCGGCGCCGGTACTCGCAGCTCGTGTAGGTGACGCCGATCCTCACCTCCTCCTCGGGCGGGCGCGCGTAGCCCAGGGCCTCCAGCCAGGCCGGGCTGCGCGAGCCGCGCCCGCCGGCGTTCACCACCAGGTCGGCGCTGATGCTCTCCTCGGCGCTGCCGGCCCTGCGGCGGATCACGCGCACCCCGGTGACCCGCGTACGGTCCGGCGTCGTCAGCAGCCCCAGCACGTCGCAGCCATCCACCGCCTGGACGTTGGGCAGTTCCAGGAGCCGCCGTCGCACCGTCGCCTCCAGCAGCGGCCGGCTGACGTTGATCGCGTTGTGTCCGCTTGTGGCCGGCTGGTGGTGGGCGCCGCCGTGGAACCAGCGGGCGTTCTCGCTGACATCGCCGTAGTCGGCGCCCTCCGCCACCAGCTCCGCGACCAGGCCAGGGAACAAGCCCTCCATCGCCTGCAGGCCCCCCACCAGCACCGCGTGGGCGTGCCGGCTCTGGGGCGTCCCCTTGCGGTGCTCCGCCGTGTGCGGCAACGCGTCGCGCTCCACGAGCGTCACCTGCTCGTGGTGGTCCGCCAGGGCCCGCGCCGCCAGCAGCCCGCCCATGCTCGCCCCGATCACCACCGCCGTCCGTCCCGCCCCGACCCGCTGCTCGCTGCTCATTACGGCTGCTCCTCGGTGCTGAGCGGCCGCGGGTGCGCTGTGCCCCGCGGCCGCGTCGCTCGCTGTATGCAGCCGAGTGTAGGCCGGCGGGGTGTCAAGACTCCAGCCAGGCCGCTGCCAAGTTGTTGCCAAGTTCAGGTGAGCTGCTGCCAGTGGACGCCGCGCTACTGGCCGCCGCCATAAAGCTCCTGCTGCCAGAGCCAGGCGACGAGCTGCGCCACCGCGCGGCCCAGCTGGTGGCGGTAGGTGCTGAACGGCAGGCCGAGCAGCTCGGCCGCCGCTTCCTGGGTGGGCGCCGGCTCGAAGTAGCTGTGCCAGAGCACCCGGTGGAGCTTCTGGGTCTTCGGGCTGGCGAGCAGGGCCGCGGCGCCCTCGCGCAGCGCCGCGACGAGCAGCGCGGGCGTCGGCTCCTGCTCGGCGCGCTCGCGCAGGCAGCGCGAGCGCAGCAGCGGGCTCAGCGCCAGCTGGTCCGGGCGGCCCAGCTGCCGGAGGGCCTGGCGGACTGCCTCGGCGAACTCGGGCTCGGAGAGGGCGACGGGCTGGGGCGGTTGCGGCAGCGTCTCCAGGGCCACCAGCTCGTCCAGCAGCTCCCGCTCGCCCATCACCTGCAGCCACTCTGCCACCGGCTCGGCCCGCCAGTCGTGGGCGAAGACGCCGAACGCCCGGTCGTCCACGCGGAAGCCGGCGGCGGGTGCGAGGGGCATGCGCAGGTAGGCGAACATCTCGGCGTAGGCGTCGCTGAAGTCCTGGGCGATCAGCGAGTAGGCGAGCCGGGGCGTGGTAAAGAAGCGGCGGAGACTGATCATCGCGCACATATTGAAGATCGCCGGCGCGCGCTGGTACTGCTCCACATCCATCCAGTTGCGGAAGTAAAGCACGGCGTCGCCCGGGCGCGGCGGGGCGACGGCCTGCAGATAGGCCAAGGCCGGGGGCAACGCCGGGTCGGCGGCCAGGTCGGCGGCGTCGAACTGGCTGATCTCCAGCACGTGGCAGAAGCCGGCGACCGCGCCGCCGGCGGCGCGAAAGACGTAGAAGGTTGACTGGGGGCGCGGCCACCAGTGGCGCGCCACGGCGAGCGCCTGCGGCCCCTGGTGACGCAGGTGCAGCTGCTCGATCAGCGGCAGCTCGGCGGGGGTCGCGTGGTCAATGTAGAGCTGACCGAGGGCCTGCCAGGCGTAGAACGGCCGCATGAAGGGGTTGTTGCGGTGCAGGAAGAGCAGCGCGAAGATCGCCGTCTGCTGGGCCTGGCCGCTGCTCTCCGTAATGCGCTGGATGATGCAGCCGCGCACCTGCTCGTGAAGCTGGCGAAAGCGCGGCGGGTCGCGCCAGCGTAGCTCGGCCTCCAGCACCTCGCGGGCCATGTCGTGGGGGAAGAGCCCGTGGGGCCCCTGCTCGATGAAGGAGAGCTCGCGGAGCCAGGCGAAGGCCGGGCCGGCGCGCTCCCTGCCGAGACAGGCGGCGAGCAGCGCCTCATCGGTGGTGAAGGCGTGGGCGCAGATCTCGAGGGCCTGGCGCAGATCGGGGCTGGGCACGTCGGCGACAAACCGCTGCAGCAGCAGGTTGAGGACGTCGGGCGCCTGGCGCAGCTCGCCGACGCCGGCGCCCCGGCGCTGCGCGAGCAGGTCGGCGGCGAGCGAGAGGGCCAGCGGGTGGCCGTAGGTCAGCTCACGGATCTGCGCGGCGTCGGCGGCCTGGACGCCGCGGGCCCGCAGGTAGACCTCGCTCTCGTCGAGGCGGAGGTTACGCAGCGAGATGATGCGGGTCAGAGCGCCCCAGCCATCCTCGGCGCGCCAGGCAGCCCCCGGCGGCTGACGGCCGGCCATCACGACCAGGGCGTTCTCGGGGAGCTGCGGCAGGAAACTGTCGCGCAGCCAGGCGTCGAGGGGCGCGAGCAGCTCGCAGGTGTCGAGGAAGAGGACGAGGTCCGGCACTGCGGCCAGGGCGTCGCTCACCACATCCTCGGGCGCCAGGCCGAGGGCCCCGTGGATGGCCGCGATGAAGCCGGCCGGGGAAGGGTCCAGGTTGCGCCCGTCGAGGGCGAGCCAGGGCCGGCCGGCGCCCTCGGCGATCTGGGCGAACGCGCGCAAGAGGGTCGTCTTGCCCATCCCGCCGGGGCCGTGGATGTGGAGTACGGCGAAGTCCTGCGCGTCCCGGCTGATCGCGGCGCGGAACAGCTCCAGCTCGGCGCTGCGCCCGACAAAGCGGCGCTGGCGGGCGGTCACCAGACGTTGCCCGAGGCGAGCTTCCAAAGGTGCCCCTGACGCGAGAACGGAGCGCGTGATGCCAGTATAGCCCGTGCAATCTGCAAGTTCAAGCGGTGCTGCTGGACAAGCATGAAGGGCGTCTTGTCCCCAATCAGGGCTCGACCTGACACCTTTTACCTGTAGCATGATCTCCAGCCCGCCGCGTAAGCCCGCTTCACCTTCGAGGTTCCCCATGGAGCTGTCCCCCGCCGCCGTCCGCGCGCTGCTGCTCGCCGCCCAGAGCCTGGCGGAGCCTCGCCCCCTCCCCGCTACAAAGGGCGACGCCCTGGCCGCGATCAGGCAGATGGGCGTCCTCCAGATTGATACCATCCATGTGGTCGCCCGCAGCCCCTACCTGGTGCTCTGGAGCCGCCTCGGCCCCTACGACCCGCGCTGGCTCGACCAGCTCCTCGCCGAGGGCGCCCTCTTCGAGTACTGGTCCCACGCCGCCTGCTTCCTCCCGATCGAGGAGTTCGCCCTCTACCGCGGGCGCATGCTCGCCGCCCGCTCCCCCGAGGGCCGCGGGCGCAACTGGACGGGGGTCGGAGAGGAGATGTTGGCCCGCGTCCTCGCCCACGTCCGCGAGCACGGCCCGGTCCGCTCGGCCGACTTCGCCCGCGACGGGCGCGGCGGCCCCTGGTGGGACTGGAAGCCCGAGAAGGCCGCCCTCGAGCTGCTCTTCGATCAGGGCCACCTCATGATCGCCCGCCGCGAGAACTTCCAGCGCGTCTACGACCTCCAGGAGCGCGTCCTGCCCGGCTGGGACGACGCCGCCACGCTCCCGCCCGACGAGGTGCGCCGCCGCCATGTCCTGAACAGCGTGCGCGCCCTCGGGGTTGCCCCCGCCCGCTGGGTTGCCGACTACTTCCGCATCGCGAAGCGGGGCCTCCCCCAGATCCTCGAGGCCCTCGCCGCCGAGGGGCTCTTGCTCAGGATCGGCGTCGCCGGCTGGCCCGATCCCGCCTACCTCCACCCCGCCAACCTGGCCCTGGCCGAGCGCGCCGCCGCCGGCGAACTGCGAGCCACGCGCACCACCCTGCTCTCGCCCTTCGACCCGGTGGTCTGGGACCGGGCGCGGGCCCTCGAGCTCTACGACTTCCACTACCGCATCGAGGTCTACACGCCCGCCGAGCGCCGCGCCTTCGGCTACTTCACCCTGCCCATCCTCCACGGCGATCGGGTCGTCGGCCGCCTCGACCCCAAGGCCCACCGCCACGAGGGCCGCTTCGAGGTCCGCGGTCTGCACCTCGAGCCCGGGGTGCCCCTCGCCGACGAGCTGGTGGACGGGCTGGCCGCCGCCGTCGCCGACTGCGCCGCCTGGCACGGCACGCCTGCGGTCACCCTCTCGGGGCGCTCCGACCCGCCCGAGCTCGCCGCGGCCCTCAGGGCGCGCCTGCCGGCCCTCGCCTGAGCCGCCGGCACTCCGTTTAACAAATGCTTTACAAGCGGGGCGCCCCCGCGCCGGGCGGGGCGCCCGCTACTACCACCAGTGGCAGCGCCTTTTTGTGCTTCACGAAGCGGCGCGGGCTTCACCCCTCCTCCTTCATCCCTCATCCTTACCCCGTGGTATACTGTGCGCGATGGACAGGCCTGCCAGGGCCGCGCCCGCCCCGGAGGATGTATGCCGCGCCTCGCCGTCGTGATCCTGAGCTATAACCGCGCCGATTTGCTCGCCGACTGCCTCGACTCGCTCTACGCGGCGCCCACCCGCTGCGAGCTGGCCGTCTGGGTGGTTGACAACGCCTCGAGCGACGGCAGCGCCGAGCTCGTCCGCGAGCGCTACCCCCGGGCCCGCCTGATCGTCAGCCCCGTCAACGGCGGCTTCTCCTACGGCAACAACCTCGCCCTCGCCCGCATCCTCGCCGAGGGCAGCGCCGACTACGTGCTGCTGCTCAACAACGACACCGTCGTGCCGCCCGGCGCCCTCGACGGGCTGGTCGCCTACCTCGAGGCCCACCCCGAGGCCGGCGTGGTCGGCCCGAAGCTGCTGCTCCCCGACGGCTCGCTCGATCTGGCCTGCCGGCGCAGCTTCCCGACCCCCGCGGTCTCGTTCTATAGGATGACCGGGCTGTCCCGGCTCTTCCCGCGCAGCCCCCGCTTCGCCCGCTACAACATGACCTACCTCGACCCCGACCAGGAGACCGAGGTGGACGCCGTGGTCGGCGCCTGTATGCTGCTGCGGGCGTCGGTGGTCGCCGAGGTTGGGCTGCTCGACGAGCAGTTCTTCATGTACGGCGAGGACCTCGACTGGTGCTACCGGATCAAGCAGTACGGCTGGCGCGTCGTCTACTACCCCGGCGTGGTCGTGCACCACTACAAGCGGGCCTCCAGTACGCGCCGGGCCATCCCCTCGATCAGGGCCTTCTACGACGCCATGCGCATCTTCCACCGCAAGCACTACGCCGCCACCACCGCCGCCCCGCTCAACGCCCTGATCGAGCTCGGCATCACCGCGAAGGAGCTACTGGCACTTGGCCGCAATCTCCTCCTCCCCCCAGCCGCGCGCCGCGTCGGCTAAGGCTCGCCCGCGCCTCAGGCCGCGGACGTGGCGCGCCATCCTGCGCCTCAGCTTGATGGGCGGCGACCTGCTCGCGGTCAACGGCGCCCTGATCGGCGTCTACAGGCTTCTGCGCGACTCCCTCGAGGCGGGCGGCGCGATCGTGCCCGCCGACCCGCTGCCGATCCTGCGCTTCCTGCTCCTCTTCAACCTGACCACCCTCGGCATCTTCGTGGCCAACGGCCTGTACGAGATGCGCCGCGGCGCCTCGCGCGTTGACGAGGCCTTCAAGCTCGTCACCGCCGTCTCCCTCGCCGCCGTCGGCGGGATCGTCGTCAACACCCTGATGCCCCTGCTCGGCTCCGACGACCTGCCGTTCTCGCGCGATGTGCTGGTCTTCAGCTGGGCCGCCGCGATCTTCGGCTGCGTGCTGGTGCGCGCCGTCCACCGCACGGTCGTGATCTGGCTGCGCGCCCACGGCGTGGACACCCGCCGCCTGCTGATCGTCGGCGCCCGCGAGCCCGGGCAGCTGGTCTGGAACACGATCCGCCGCCGCCCCCACCTCGGCTACCGCGTCCAGGGCTTCGTCAGCGACTCGGCGCCCATCGGCAGCACCGTGGCGGGCCTGCCCGTCCTCGGTCGCACCGAGCAGCTCGGCCGCGTCGTGCGCGCCACCCAGGCCGACGAGGTGATCATCGCCCTCTCCGGCCGCTCCTCTCAGGACCTGCTCGAGATCGTCGCCCTCGCCGAGGACGAGTCGGTCGAGATCAAGGTCTACCCCGACACCTTCCAGCTGATCACCAACAACGAGCTGTCGATCGGCGACCTGAGCGACCTGCCCCTGGTGTCGGTCAAGAACGCCGCCCTCGACAACCCCTGGAACCGGGCCCTCAAGCGGGCCCTCGACATCGGCGTGGCCACCGGCGTGCTGCTGCTCGGCGCCCCCGTGCTCATCCTGATCGCCCTGGCGATCCGCCTCGAGTCCCGTGGCCCGGTCTTCTTCCTCCAGGAGCGGGTCGGCATGGATATGCGGCCCTTCTGGATGATCAAGTTCCGCACGATGCGCGTGGATGCCGAGCAGCTCGGCACCTGGACCACGGCCAACGACCCGCGGGTCACCCGCGTCGGTCGCATCCTGCGCCGCACCAGCCTCGACGAGCTGCCCCAGCTGATCAATGTGCTGATCGGCGACATGAGCGTGGTCGGCCCCCGCCCCGAGCAGGCCCGCTGGGTCGAGCAGTTCGGCCAGCAGATCCCCCGCTACATGCGCCGCCACAAAGAGAAGGCCGGTCTGACCGGCTGGGCCCAGGTCAACGGCCTGCGCGGCGACACCAGCATCGAGGAGCGCACCCGCTACGACCTCTACTATATCGAGAACTGGTCGCTGCTCTTCGACCTCAAGATTATTCTGCGCACGATCGCGAATTTCCTCACTGGAAAGCAGGAAAACGCGTATTGACACCGGGGGTGAGGGGGGGTATAATACCGTGCGGCCGATGCCAAGTCGGCCACGGAGATCGGGCCCCCCGTTACGTTTTGGTGACGGGTTTCGCGTCCCGGGAAGGCACCCGGCACAGCGCAACACGCAACACCGAACACGAAACGGAAGTCGCCGTCGCGGCGGTCAACGCAGACCAGCCTGGACGAGAGACGGCGCCGGGCGGGCTAGTGTGAGGCAGTATGGACGTCGCCTACAATCTGCGCGCAGACACGCTGCGCCACCCTAACTGCTCCGACACGAGGCCCACCAGGGGGTCTGATCCGGGCGCGCCCTAGCCGGCGCCCCCGCGCCCTCCCCTGAGGCTCCTGCCGCTCGGCGCAGGGGCTTTTTTCATGCCCACGTAGCGTGTCACCCATCGTGTCCACACACGAGCTGTGAGGCGAGAGCCCCACGGCCAGTCTTGATGCGTCATGGATTGAGACCCAGAAGGAGGGCTTCGGTACAATTGGAGAAGCAGCAGACCTACAGCGAGTACATCGGCGAGCGCTTCGGCGTCGCCCCCGAGGGCGCCCTGACCGACTTCATGGCCCGCGAGGGCGGCGACCTGCTCCTCGGCGGCCGCCTGAGCCTGGGCGAGCTGGCCCGTAGCCACGGCGCCCCCCTCGAGGTGGTCTACACGCCCCAGATCACCGCCCAGGTGGCCCGCATGCGCGCCTGGGCCAAGGCCGCCCGATCCCGCAGCGAGTACGCCGGCGCCTTCCTCTACGCCTACGCCACCAAGGCCAACTTCGCCGCCGAGGCCGTGCAGACGGCCCTGGACGCCGGCGCCCACTACGAGACTTCGGCCGCCGCCGATGTGTCTATCGCCCACGGCCTGTTCCGCCAGGGCCTGCTGCCCGCCGACCGCCTGATCTGCTGCAATGGCTCCAAGGAGCCCAACTATATCGCCGCGATCCGCGGCCTGCGCCTCGACGGCTGCCAGAACGTCGTGCCCGTGCTCGACGACCTGGCCGAGCTCGAGGCCCTGATCGATACGCCCGCCCCCATGCGCTTCGGCGTGCGCGAGCGGGCCGCCGGCAACCGCGACGGCCGCCACCCCGGCAACGACCGCTTCGGCCTCACCGCCGACGAGATCGCAGCCGCCGCCGAGCGCATCGCCGGCACCCACCACGAGCTGGCCGTCTACCACGCCATGGTCGGCAGCCAGGTCGAGGACGAGGCCCACTTCCTCGCCACCCTGCGCGCGTCCGTCGAGGCCTACTGCCGCCTGCGCCGCGAGGTGCCCAGCCTGCGCTACTTCAACTTCGGCGGCGGCGTGCCCACCTCGGGCTACAGCCTCGGCTTCAGCTTCGACTACGAGGGCTTCCTGGCCCTGCTGATGGCGACGATCCGCGACACCTGCGCCGCCCACGGCGTGCCTATGCCGGATCTGATCGGCGAGTTCGGGCGCTACACCGTCGCCACCCACAGCGTCTTCCTGATCGAGGTCGGCGCCACCAAGGCCGGCGCCCCCGGCGAGCCCGACTGGTACCTGGTCAACGGCAGCATGATGGTCAGCCTGCCCGACGCCATCCTGGTGGACGGCCAGGAGTTCATCGTCCTGCCCCTGAGCGGCTGGGATCGCCCTGTGCGCCCCGTGCGCCTGGCCGGCCGGCGCACCTGCGACAGCGACGATGTCTACCCGCGCCCCGGCGCCGAGCCGCTCATGCTGCCCGACACCGGCGCGGGGCTGCTGCTGGCGATCTGCGGCGTGGGCGCCTACCAGCAGATGATCTCGGGCCGCGGCGGCGCCCACCACTGCCTCAGCCCCGAGCCCGGCCGGGTGATCGTGCACGAGGTCGAGGGCCGCCTCGTCTCGCGCTACGTGCCCCAGCAGGACCAGGCGACGATCATGCGGCTGCTCGGCTACCAGCCGCAGCCCGCCCCCGTGCCCATGGTGATCGACCGGCCGGCCCGCGAGCCGGTGCCCTTCCGCGCCCCCGCCGGGCCCCTGCGCCGGCGGGCCTACGCGCGGCCCCCGCGCCTCGTTCGCCAGGCCGCCACCGGCGACTGAGCGCGCCCGACGCCCGCTGCCGAAGGAGGGCCCCGGCCCTCCTTCATGGATTCTCAGGGGCAAAAACTAGCAGCCCGCGTAACTTTCTGGTAATATTTCGAGTTAGTATGATCGTAACGGGCGGTGCCCTCATTTGGGCGCGGGCGACGTTCTACTGATTAGCAGTCTGACAGAAAGCCGAGTCGCCGCAGTACGGCGCGCCGACGGCGGCCCGACGCCGTCGGTCAGGTATGGGGCGCGAGCAGTAGGCCCAGCAGGTAAGGAGTTGAGTTCATGCATATCCTGGTAGCCGACGACGATATTCCGAGCGTGAAGCTGACCTCGTTCGTGCTCGAAGAGGCGGGGTATCGCGTCTGCAAGGCCTATGACGCCCCAGGGATCCTCCAGGCGGTCGAGCAGCACAACCCCGACCTGATCCTGCTCGACGTGATGATGCCCAAGTCGAGCGGCTTCGACATCTGCCGCCAGATCCGGCGCAACTCCGACGTGCCGATCATCTTCCTCTCGGGCCGCTCCCAGCTCCAGGACCGGGTGATGGGCCTGCAGATCGGCGGCGACGACTACCTGGTCAAGCCCTACGAGCCCTCCGAGCTGCTCGCCCGCGTCGAGGCCGTGCTGCGCCGGCGCAACAGCGACATGCTCAACCCCTCGTCGCGGCTCAGCCAGGGCGACATCACCCTCGACCCGGTCGAGCACAAGGTGCTCTTCAGCGACGGGCGCACCGTCGAGCTGACCCCCCTCGAGTTCCGCCTGCTCTACTACCTGATGAAGAACTCCGGCCGCATCCTCAACATCAGCCAGATCCTCAGCAAGGTCTGGGGCTACGACTACGAGGGCGAGAGCAACCTGGTCGCCGTGTATATCAGGCGCCTGCGCACCAAGGTCGAGAAGGACCCGGAGCACCCGCGCCACGTGATCACCGTTCGCAACCTGGGCTACAAGTTTGAGCCCTAGGCGCCCCCACACCGGATGACGCGCAGGGTACGGGGCCCGGGCCCCGCTGCCCTGCGTGGTATTTCCACCCGCGGCCGGGTCGCCGCGGCGTCTCGAGGAGAAGGCTGGTCATGGCTGCAACCGATACGCTTCTTGCGCGGGCCGAGCCCTGGCTGCGCGCAAATGTCCGCGACGGTTTGCGCGCAGTGTTGCCGCTCCCCGTGCTGGCCCTGGCCTGGTGGTTCGCCAGGATGCCCCTCGGCACTGTCGCCACCCTGGGCATCGTGATCTACGCCGCCCTCAATATCGGCCTGCTGCTGGCCCTGCGCCGCGCCCACAACCGCGGCAGAGACCGCCGCTCCCTGGCCTACCTGCTCATCTCCGCGGCCACCGACGCCATCCTCGCCGCCTACATGCTGCTCTACGCCGGGCCCCTGACCCTGGGCATCTTCCCGCTCTATGTGGTTCTCGTGCTCAAGGCCCTGCGCTACAGGCGCGTCGCCCTCTGGATGATGCTCGTCCCCGCCCTGCTCGGCCCGATCGACCTGGCCATGCTCTACCTGCGCGAGCGCGATGAGCCCCTCTACACCGAGCAGGGCCTGGCCTACTGGGGCCTGGTGGCCGGCAGCGTCTTCTTCATCTGCATGCTGCTCGCCCTGGCCGAGTACCGGCTCTTCACGGCGCGCCGCCTCAGCCGCAGCCTCGAGGCCGCCCGCGCCGAGCACGCCGAGCGCGTCGCCGAGCTCGAGAGCGTCAACAAGGACCTGCGGGTGCGCATTCGCCGCCAGCAGGCCCTGGAGGAGAGCCTGCGCGCGATCACCGGCTCGCTCAGCCTCGACGACGTGCTCAGCCAGATCCTCGACAGCCTCATGCAGATGCTCGGCGCCCCCCAGGTCAGCGCGGCGGCCCTCACCCTCTCCCAGGGCGACGGCTTCACCCACCGCACCCTGAGCGATGACGCGCGCCTGCGCGACCAGACGCTCTGGGCCGAGGCCCTGGCCCAGCGCGTGGTGGCCACCCGCGCCCCCGTGGTCGTCGGCGACACCCTGGTCGAGCGCGAGTGGCGCGACCTGCAGCGGGCCGGGGCGGTGGCCGCCCTCAGCGTGCCCCTGATCGATCCCAACAACCAGGTGCTCGGCGCCCTCACCGTGGTCAGCAACCAGCGCCACCACTTCACCACGATCGAGGCGCGGCACCTGACCTCGTTCAGCATCCAGGCCAGCGTCGCCATCCACAACGCCGAACTGCACACCGAGCTGGCCCGCCAGCGCCTGATGCTCGAGGCTGTGCTGCGCGACATCGGCGACGGCCTGCTGGTGGTCAACGACCAGGGCGCGATGGTGCTCGCCAACCCGGTGGCCTACCAGGCCCTCCAGCACAGCCACGCCCACGGCGGCGGCCTGCGCGAGGCTCTCGACCGGCTCAACCACGAGGTGCGCGAGGGCGAGGGCGCCGTGCTCACCCGCGAGCTGAAGGTCGGCGAGGACGAGCACGAGCGCCACTATGAGATCTACACCTCGCTGGTGCGAGTCGCCTCGGACGAGGAGGACCAGAGCCTGGCCGCCTTCACCATCCACGACATCAGCGGCCAGAAGGCCCAGGAGCAGCAGCGGGTCGAGTTCATCTCGATGGTCTCCCACGAGCTGCGCAACCCGCTCAACACGCTCAACGGCTTCCTCAAGGTGGTGCTGGCGGGCAAGGCCGGGCCGCTCAACGAACTCCAGCAGGAGTTCCTGGGCCTGGCCGATGACCAGGCCAACGCCCTGAAGGGGCGCATCACCGAGCTGCTCGAGTTCAACCGCCTCGAGTCGGGGCGCCTGCGCCTGCAGCCCCAGTGGGCCAACCTGGCCGACCTGATCCTGACCACCAGTGCGCGCTTCCAGGTGAGCGCCGAGCAGTTCGGCCTGCGCATCACGGCCGAGGTGCCCGACAGCATCCCCGAGGTGCTGATGGACGACGAGCGGGTGGGCCAGGTGATCACCAACCTGATCGAGAACGCCATGAAGGCCACCCCCTCGGGCGGCGCGATCACCGTCAGCGCCGAGGTGGGCGACCACGAGGTCTTCGTCCACGTCAACGATACGGGCGTGGGCATCCCGCCCGATCAGCAGGACAAGATCTTCAGCCGCTTCTACAGGCTCGAGCACAAGGGCTCGAAGCACGGCGCCCACCTCGGCCTCGGCCTCTCGATCTGCCAGCAGATCATCGAGGGCCACAACGGGCGCATCTGGGTCGAGAGCGAGGAGGGCAAGGGCAGCCGTTTCAGCTTCACGCTGCCCCTGGTGCACCGCGAGCAGACGATCGGCGAGGCCGTCGCGTAGGAGGACGGCACAATGTTTACCTGGCGACATGGAAGCGTCATTTACCATTTATCCACCTTTGGCGGCCGGCGTGGTATAGTACCCGGTAGGAGACCGGTGGTGGGAAGAGAGGTCCGCGCGTGAATATGGCACTCATCGCCCTCCCCTGTCACGGGCAGCCGGTCCGCCCCCCGCTGACCCTGGCCTATGTGGCCACGCTGCTCGAGCAGCGGCGCCATATCGTGCGCATCTACGACCTCGGGCTCGAGCCGGAGCTGAACCTGGGCGCGGCCCTGCAGCCCCTGCGCTCGTTCCGCCCCCAGGTGGTGGTGGTGTCGGGCGACCGGCCCGAAATCTTCGCCCCCGCCGTCGCCGCGCTGCACGAGGACAAGTACGGCCAGGTGCTGCCGGTGCCGATGAGCCGCAGCGGCCTCGACGCCAGCCCGGTCTGCTCGGAGGTGCTGCAGTGGCTCGACCGGCAGAACGGGCTCGCCACCGCGGGCGCGCCGCCCCTTGACCTCGACGCGCTGCCCCTGCCGGCCCGCCACCTGCTGCCGCTCGAGAGCTACAACCTGCGCGCCGCCGGCGGCGAGCTCCAGACGACCCTGCTGGTGGGCGCCCTCGAGGCCGACGGCCGCTTCGCCCTGCGCTCGCCCACGCGCATCGTCGCCGAGCTGCGCAGCGTCTCGGCCGAGTTCGGGCTGCGCCACTACCTGATCGCCGACGTGCCGGTGACCCTCGACCGGGCCTGGCTGGTCGAGCTGCTGACCCGGCTGTGTGACGCGAACCTGGGCATCGGCTGGGAGGCGAGCGCCGACCCCGAGCAGCTCGACGCCGACCTGGTGGCCCACATGGCCCGCGCCGGCTGCGAGGGGCTCTTCTTCCAGCTCGACGCGGCCAGCCTCTTCGAGTCGACGGCGGCCCGCGAGGCCCTGCGCCGCGCCGTGACCAACGCCCGCCAGCACGACATCTTTCTGCGGGCCAACCTGAAGCTCGAGCCGCCCTACGAGTCGATCCCGCAGCTGGTGGATGTGGCCGCGACCTTCGGCCTCGACGATGTACACTTCGACGTGGCCAGGGCCGAGGCGGCCAGCGTCGGCGCCGACGAGACCCAGCTGCGCGAGATGGCCCGCCAGATCTACGACCAGGGGCGCGACCGCCAGCGGCTGATCAACCGCTTCGGCGCCGCCCTCGGCAGCCTGATCTGGCGCCTGCGCGGCCCGCGGCCCGTCGGCCCCGACGAGGAGTAGAACCCTCACAACCCGGTTGTGAGGAGGAGCGGGAGCGCGGCCCTGCGCAGCCCCGGCCCGCCGCCGAGTCGCATCCTCGCA
>DAOLDO010000007.1:0-22801 GCA_035327325.1 Chloroflexaceae bacterium
GTGGCGCCCGCCGGGGCGACGCGGCGAGCCTGGATCGCCTCGTAGAGGGCCGTGGTCGCGGGCTCGGGCGGGACGCCCAGCTCGGCGTCGAGCAGGCGGGCGCACTCCTGGTACTGGCGCAGGGCGGCGGCGTGGCGGCCGGACCAGGCGTAGAGCTCCATCAGCTCGCGGTGGGCGGGCTCGTGGAGCGGGTCGAGCTGGAGCCAGCGCCGGGCGTATGCGATCGCGGCCTCGCCCTCGCCTCGGGCGCGGTGCCAGGCGAGCAGCCCCTGGAGCGCCCCGGCCAGCTGGGCCCGCAGGGCCTCGCGCTGGAAGAACTGCCACTCGTCGAAGGCGGCGCTGTCGGGCAGGGCCAGGCCGGCCATGAAGTCGTCGCCGTAGAGTCGCGCCGCCGCGGCCAGGGCCTCGGCGCAGGCGGCGCAGAGGGGCTCGCCGCCGTGGTCGTGGCGGGCAGCCCGCTCCACCAGGGCGGCGAACTCGGCCACGTCAACCCAGAGGGGGACGTCGGGGTTCGGCCCGATCGCCCGGCGGTCGGCGGTCAGGACCTCGGCGCCCAGGGCGGCCTTGAGCAGCGAGAGCTCGCGGCGCAGGCCGTTCCGCGCGCTGGTCTCGTCGCGCTCGGGCCAGAGCAGCGCGGCCAGGGTGTCGCGCTCCTGCGCCTGGCCGGTCACGGCGAGGTAGCTGAGCAGGGCCACAGCCTTCGAGCGGCCCATGGCCACAGGCTCGCCGCTGCGCTCGAGGCGCGGCGAGCCGAAGAGATAGAGCCGAAGCTCGGCCATCGAACCCCTTCCCCGTCCATCGCCGGCGGGGCCCCAGACGGCGGCGCAAGGACTCGCTCCGCCGAAGTGGGGCTATCATAGCCCCTCGCCGCCGCCGCTCCATCGGTCTCCAGATGGTATCAGCGGAAAGCGGACGAGCGCTCGTCGCAGGGGGCGGAGCTGGCAACAAGCCCGGCCCCGGGGCGACGCATCACGCATCCTCCACGTCGAGGTCCAGCGCCAGTGGCGCGCTGTGGCGACCGCTGACCAGCCAGGTGTACAGGATCTCGTAGTCGTCGTCGGACAGGGGCAGGGCGGCGCGTTCGCAGAGGGCCGTCACGTGGCGGAAGTAGGCCCGGGCGAGCTCGCGGGGGGGCAGCCGCTCGCCGCGCCTGAAGGGCTCGGCGCGCCCGTGCGACACGCCGTAGAGGATGTGCAGCAGGTGGCCCTCGGCCAGGTCGTAGCCCTTCTGCCGGCACTCCTCGCCGATGGCCGCGACGATCTGCCGGTGGCTGAGGGTCGGGTCGGCGTGCGCGGCGAGCAGCGTGAAGATCAGGTCGAAGGTCTGCGGGGCCAGCAGAGGAAGGGCCAGGCGCGCGCCGATGCGCTGGATCGTGGCCACCTGGCCCTCGTGCAGGCCCGGCATCATGCCGGCGCGCTGGTCGGTCTCGACCCGGTGCCGCGCCGGGTCGTACACCAGCCCCGGGGCGCGCACCGAGCACGCGACCGCGATCCCGGCGTCGTCCATGCTGAGAATCAGGTCGGTCAGCCAGCCGTCGTCCTCCGGGGGCGCGGCGAGCGCGCCGCCGTCCTGCCCGGCCAGCACCGCGCGGGCGACCTCGGCGGCGGGGAGGGGGGCCTCCGCCTCGGCCACGAGGGCGCGCACGGCCGCGTAGAGCGCGCGCCGGGCCTCCCATTCGGCCGCCGCCTGGGGCGCGCCTTCCGGGCCGGGCGCGCCGATGTCGGGCGCGGGCCCAGGCTCGCCGGTCGCCTCACCCTGCGGCCCTTCGTCCCGGGGTGGCGCCGGGGGCGCAGCCCCGCGCAGCTGATCGAGGGCGCGGGCGCAGGACTCCTGGGTCAGCTCGTGGCGACCGGGGTCGAAGACATACTCCTGCCCGTCCACATTCACCACATTCAGCTCGGGGCCCTCGATTCGGGCGAGGAGCTTGCCGAAGCCGCCCGTGCCGGCCCACTTGCTCGTCTTCAGCAGCTCGCCGGTGTGGGCCGCGGCGAGCCGCAGGGCGAGGTAGGACTTATGCAGCGGGTGCGGCGAGTCGGCCAGGGACGCCCGCACGAAGGCCACGATCCGCCCGTAGAGCTCCTCGTGCTCCGGCGGCACGGCCAGGGCCGCGGCGCCGGGCTCGCGCCGGGCCGGCGGCGTGTGGCGCGCGGGGTCGTAGAGGTAGCCGCCGGCCACCTGCAGCTGGGGGGCGACGGCCCGCGCGAGCAGGTTGCCCAGGGCGCCCGCGCCGGCCCAGCGGGTCGCCTCGATCTGCGCGCCGAACTCCTGGCGCAGCTGGATGCCGAGGGCCGAGAGGGCCATGGGCTGGGGCGCCGCGGCCAGCAGCTCGCGCACCTTCGCCGCCAGGGTCGCCCGCAGCGCGAGCTGCTCCGCGGGGTCGCCGGGGGAGGCGTCCGCTGCCTCCGCGCTGGCCTGGGCGGCGAGGGTCTCGGGCAGCGCGTGGCGGGCCGGGTCGTAGAGGTACTGCTGGGTCTTCACCTTCGCCAGCCGGTAGCGGGTGCCGAGGGCCTGCTGCACAAGATCGCCGAGGGTCAGGGCGCCGCCCCACTTCGTCGCGTCGATCGCCGCCCTGTGGTCCTTGCGCAGCTGGCTGCCCAGGGAGGCGAGGCTTATCGGCTGGCTCGCGCCCTCGACGATCGTGGAGATCGCCCGCAGCAGCTCGGCGGCCACGGCCGCCGGCTCGTAGCTCTCCGGCGGCGGCGCCTCCGGCACGCTCGCGGCGGGGGGCGGCGCGGCCAGGGGGACAGGCGCCGGAGCGGGCTTCGGCGGGGCGGCAGGGCGAGCGGGCCTCGGCGGGGCGGGGGCGGGCGGCAAAGGGGCCGCGCGCGCCAGCTGGTGCTGCGGCAGCCCGAGGCCGAAGCGCAGGAACGCCTCACCCCCGACCGCCAGGTCGGCGGTGGCCTTGTAGGCCCCGCTCGTCACGCCGACGGCGACGATCGTGGTGCGGCGGTCGTAGGCGCGCAGCCGGGTGATCACGGGGGTGAAGTCCGAGTCGCCGGAGAAGATGACGAACTCGTCGAAGTGGGTGCGGTGGTCGAGGGCGTCCACGATGTCCAGCACCATCTGGATGTCGGCGCTGTTCTTGCCGCGCCCCGTCAGGGCGGGGCAGTCTACCACCTGGAAGGCGTAGTGGAGCAGGTTCCGCCGGTACTGGCCGAACCCGTCGGGGTTCAGGTAGCAGCGGCGCACCAGGACCGAGCGCTCGCGGAGCCCCTCCTGCCCCTCGGTCGTGGGCAGGCCGCGGGCGACCCAGCCCAGCCAGAGCTCGGGATGGGCGGCGAACCTGCGCGCGTAGAGCAGGTCAATGCCCTCGAGGCTGGAGAAGATGTTGTCGAAGTCCACGAACAGGGCCGTGCGAAGCGGGCCGTTGGGTGCGTGTGTGCTCATCGCCGTCGTGTTGCGAACCCTACGGGAGCCGGGCCGGGGCGCCTGTGGCGCCCTGCATCGCGACGCGCAAGCGCCGCCCAGCTCGCCAGGCCGAGAATGATGTAAGTTGCCGATCATTATACGGATCGCCGGGCCCATGTGCAATGGGGGCGCGGCGATCTTCAGATCGCGGATCACCTGGAGGGCAGGCCGGGTGCGGGCAGCCCCGCGTGCTCAGTGTCCCAGGGCCGGGACACCCGCACGATCTGGGGGGCGCGCCCCGCACCGACCGGCCGTTGACCGCTCGGTGCGGGGCGAGTGCCCGTCCCGTCGCAGCCCGAAGCCGGTTTGTCAAGGGCGCCGCGCCGGGCCTGTGACCGGTTTATCACCGGGCGATGACCGGGGCTGAGACCGGCGGCGGGCATGCTAAGGCTGAAGCACGACCGACCAATGGAGGTGCCCGATGGCCCGCTTCGGTCGGCGCCTGGAGCTGCAGCTCAGGGCCCTGGTCTTCGCCCTCTTCGCGGCCTTCGCCCTGCTCGCCGCGGACGCCGTCGCCCCCGGGCAGCTGGTCACGATCGGCGCCGAGGGCGCGGGCCCGCCCGCGGAGCTGACGGTGCGCTCGGGCGAGCGCGTGGTCTGGCAGTACCTCGGCGCGGAGCCGCGCGAGGTGCGCATCGCCCCGGCCGCCGGCGGGGCGCCGGGCCGCGGCGCGTGGCGCGAGCGGTCGCGCGTGCTCAGCCGCGGCGAGCGCTGGACGCAGCGCCTGGTGGAGCCGGGGGCCTACGTGGTCACCCTGGGCCCGGGCGCGGCCGAGGCCGTCGTGGGGACGGTGGTCGTGACCCGCTGATCGCGGCGCGCCGGGCGGGGGCGCGGCGCGGTCAGGCGGCGGGCATGAGCCGGGCGAGGGCCAGGGCCAGGGCGCCGCCCAGGGCCGCGTAGACCAGACAGGCGGCGAGGGTGCGCCGCAGCACCGGGCCGACCT
This sequence comes from Chloroflexaceae bacterium, assembly GCA_035327325.1. GTDB lineage: Bacteria > Chloroflexota > Chloroflexia > Chloroflexales > Chloroflexaceae > CAIWXH01. The sequence continues at coordinate 4,352 of DAOLDO010000007.1, forward strand.
CGCCGCTCAGGCCCACGGTCGCCCCGCCGGCGATGATGTTGTGGGGGCAGACGATGTTGCCCACGGCCGCCCCGAACCCCTGGGCGGCTACGACCACCAGCACGGGCAGCCCCGCGTCCTGCGCGGTCGCCTGCTGGAAGTCGGTGAAGAGGATGTTCGAGGCCGTGGCCGAGCCGGTGACGAAGGTGCCGAGCACGCCGATCAAGGGCGCCACGGCGGGCCATGCGCCGCCGAGGCCCGCGGCGGCCGTCCGGGCCAGGGCGTCGATCATGCCGGCGTGCACCAGCACTCGCGAGAGGGCCAGCATGGCCACCAGGGCCAGGGCCACCCCGCCGAGCTGCAGCGCCGCCGCGACCAGGGCCGCCCGTACCTCGCGGACCGGCGCCCGCTGCCACAGGGCCCCGAGCGCGAAGCTGAGCATGAGCATCGTGCCCGGGTGGTAGAGGGGCTGGAACGAGCCCCGGAAGTCCTCGCGCCACGACCAGGCGAGCTCCACGCCGGTCAGGGCCTCGCGCAGCGGGCCAACCAGGCGGGTCGCCAGGACGGCGGCGATCAGCGCGAGGTAGGGCGCCGCCGCGCGGGCCAGCTCCGCGCCGCCGGCCCCGCCCCCCTCCGCCGGCGCCCCCCGGGCGCGCAGGATGGCCACGAAGCCAACGCCGCCGATCAGGGCCCCGCCCAGGGTCGGCAGCTCGGGGCCCACCCACCAGGCGATGGCGAGCATCGGGGCCAGGAACAGGCCGGCCGCGGCGGCCACGTAGCCCCACAGCGGGCGTCCGCCCGCGGCCTCCTCGGGCAGGGCGCGGCGCACCACGGCCATGGTGAAGAGCAGCATCACCCAGCCGAGCAGCCCGTGGAACAGCCCCGTGGCGCCCGACAGCTCGCGCGGGTCGAGGCCCGTGGCCGCGACCTGGGGCAGCACGGGGGTGCCGACGGCGCCGAACGAGACGCCCACGGCGTGGCCGAGCAGGGCCGCCGAGAGGGCGGCGACGGGGCTGAGGCCGAGGCCGACCAGCAGCGGCGCGGCCAGGGCGATCGTGGTGCCGAAGCCGGCCGCCCCCTCGATGAACAGGGCGAAGAACCAGGCGACGATCACGGCGGCCAGGCGCGGGTCCGGCGTGAGCCGCCCGAGGGTGCCGCGCAGGGTCTCGACGGCGCCGGTGCGCGTCTGGAGCTGGTGGATGCACAGGGCCGGGAAGATGATCCAGAGGATTGTCGCCGCGGTGAAGAGGGCCTCGCCCATGGCTCCCGCGGTGGCCGCCGGCGGCCCCTGCTCGCCGTAGGCCGTGCCGGGCCGGGCGAAGACGAGCCAGGCCAGGGCCAGGGCCACGGCGAGACCGGCGGCGCCCGCCCGCGCCGCCGGCCAGCTGAGCCCGAGCATCAGGCCGAGGATGAGAACGATCGGGAGTGCGGCCAGCACGGGCTCAAGCATGCGTCGCGTTCCCTCCTAGCTTAAAGGCTCCTGGACCTCCGGGCGGCGCCGCGTCCGGCCCCGGACGAGCAGCTTGTACAGCTCCATCACGATCAGCACGCTCGACGCCAGCAGCGCCAGGAGACCGAACTGGGCCGGCGACACCGGCGCGGCGCCGAGCAGCGACTGGGTGAAGGGGAGCTGCATCGCCAGCAGGTGCAGCCCGAGGGCCGCCACGACGCCGAAGGCGAGCACGCGGTTGTTGCGCAGGGGCACCCGGAAGGCCGAGCGCTGCTCCGAGCGGCAGTTGAAGACGTGGTAGTTCTGGAAGAGCACCATCAGCAGCAGCACCATGTTGCGCGCCGCGTCCTCCTCCCAGCCGGCCCCGAGCAGATAGTACCACAGCCCGAAGCCGATCAGGCCCATGGTCGCGCCGGCGAGCAGGGTCTGCTCGATCATGGGCCGGTTGAAGATGCCCTCCTCGGGCCGCCGCGGCGGCTGCTCCATCACGCCCCGCTCGCCGCCCTCGAAGGCGAGGGCGATGTCCTGGATGCCGTTGGTGACCAGATTGAGCCAGAGGATCTGCACCGCCAGCAGGGGGATTGGCATGCCCAGGCCCACGGCCAGCAGGAAAAGCAGAATCTCGGCCGCGCCGGTGGAGATCAGCAGCAGGATGACCTTGCGCACGTTGGCGTAGGCGAAGCGGCCCTCCTCGACCCCGTGCACGATCGAGGCGAAGTTGTCGTCGGTGACGATGATCTCGGCCGTGTCCTTGGCGATGTCGGTGCCCGAGCCCATGGCCACGCCGATGTTGGCCGCCCGCAGCGCCGGCGCGTCGTTCACGCCGTCGCCCGTCACCGCGACGAAGTGCCCCTGGGCGCGCATGGCCTCGACGATGCGCAGCTTCTGGATCGGCGTCACCCGGGCGAAGACGTGGGCGCCGCGCACCCGCTCGGCGAAGGCGCTCTCGCTCCCGTCCTCGGTCTCGGGCAGGTCGCGGCCCACCACCAGGTCGCCCGGGCCCGCGGCGAGCCCTAGCTCGCGGGCGATGGCCATGGCCGTCGCGGGGTGGTCCCCCGTGACCATGGCCACCTCCACGCCCGCCCGCCGGCAGGTGGCGACCGCCTCCTTGGCCTCGGGCCGCAGCGGGTCAATCATGCCCACCAGGCCGAGCAGGGTCAGCCCCGCCAGGTCGCCCTCGTCCAGCTCGTCGGGCGCGCGGGGGAGCTCGCCCGCGGCCACGGCGATCACCCTGTAGCCGTCGTCGGCGAGGGCCTCGACGGTCGCCGCCAGCGCGTCGCGGTCGAGGGGCTCGGGGCCGTCGCGCCCCGCCATGGTGTCGCAGAAGCCCAGCACCCGCTCGGCCGCGCCCTTCACCGCCACGCGGGGCCGGCCGTCCTCGCCGTAGGCCACGGCGGCGTACTGGCGCTCGGACTCGAAGGGGATGGCGCCAAGGGGCTCGTCGCGCCGCAGGGCGGGCACGTCGAGGCCGGCCTTGTAGCCGAGGGCGAGGAAGGCCACGTCCACCGCGTCGCCCGCGTGCTCCCAGCTCTCGCCCACGCGACGCAGCTCGCCCTCGTTGCAGCGCACGCCCGCGAGGGCCAGGGCGCGGGCCCGTTCGCGGGCCCCCTCGGGGAGCGCGTCGCCCTCGGCGGGCGTCAGCTCACCCTCGTCGCTGTAGCCCTCGCCGGAGACGTGCAGCTCCTCACCGTCCGGCAGGCGCAGGCGGCGAATGGTCTGCCGGTTCACGGTGAGGGTGCCGGTCTTGTCGCTGGCGATCATGGTGCAGCTGCCGAGGCCCTCGACGGCGGTCATCTTGCGCACGATCACCTGGCGGCGGGCCATGCGGTTCACGGCCAGGGACAGGGCCACGGTCAGGGCCACGGGCAGGCCCTCGGGGATGGCCGAGACGGCCAGGGCCACGGCCAGGAAGAAGACCTCGCCGAAGGGCGTGCCGCGGGCCAGGGCGACAGCGATCAGGGCGCCCGCGGCGACCAGCACGATCAGGCTGATCGCGTGGACGAAGCGCTCCATGCGGATCACGAGGGGCGGCTTGACGGCCTCGCCCTCGCTGGTGGCCTGGGCGATCCGCCCGATTTCGGTGCGCAGCCCGGTGGCCACCACCAGGCCCGTGGCCCGCCCGGTGACGGTCGTCGCGCCCGCGTAGGCCATGTTCGGCCGGTCGGCCACGGGGGTCTCGGCGGCCACAGGCTCGCCGGCGCGCTTGGTGGCCGCCTCGGACTCGCCGGTGAGGAATGCCTCGTCCACGGCCAGGTTGGTGGCGCCGAGCAGGTACAGGTCGGCGGGCACGCGGTCGCCGGACTCGATCTGCACCACGTCGCCGGGCACCAGCTCCTCGGCGTCGAGCTGCTGGACCCGGCCGTCCCGGGTAGCGCGGGCCTGCACGGTGAGCAGCGAGCGCAGGGCGGCGGCGCTCTGCTCGGCGCGGTACTCCTGGAAGGCGCCGAGGGCGGCGTTGATCAGGATCACGGCGAAGATGAAGATCGCGTCCTCGTACTCGCCGAGGGCCAGCGAGACCACGCCGGCGGCGAGCAGGATGTAGATCAGCGGGCTCAGGAACTGGCTGAGGACGATGCGCCACAGGGGCGGGGCCTCGCGGGTGGGAAACTCGTTGCGCCCGTAGCGCTCCTGGCGATCGGCCACCTGGTCTGCGGCGAGGCCCTGGCGGCTCGCGGCGAGCCTGTCCAGCACCTGATCGGGCACGAGGGCGTGCCAGGGGGCGCCCTCAGCCCCGTTCGCGCCCTGGTCCCGCGGGCGCTCGCGCTCCACAGCGGTCATGCAAACACTCCTTCTGGCCGCGCCGGTGGGAACTCTCGGCGAGAGTCGGACCGCTACGCGGACTCATAAGTTACGTCAAAACTAGCGTAGAGGCGCTACAACAGCGGTTCGCGGGCGGTCACAGAACGGTTATGGCGTAAAACCTCGATAGCCCAGGCTAATACCGGCCTGTGACTGCGGGTAGACCCCGTTCCATACAACCAGTATCTATGCTTGGCCTCAAGGGCCTGAGCCTATACCGGCGTTTTGATCGCCGGTATCTTTATTATCCAAGGAGGATATGCATGGGCATGGATCGTTTTGTGCGCCTGATCGTCGCGCTGGTCATCGCGGTCGGGCTGATCGCCGTCGCGGCGCCGCGGGCCTTCGCGCAGGAGGCGAACGTGGAGCCCGACGCCGCGCCGGCCAATACGCGCTTCGCCTTCTTCGCCGACGGCTTCGCGCCCAACGAGAGCGTCACGGTCCAGCTGGTCGGAGCCGACGGCCAGGCACGGGCGGCGGCCATCGAGGAGCTGGGCACGGCGAACGCCGCCGGCCGGGCGGACTGGTTCTGGAAGGCGCCGTTGGACAGCCCGCCCGGCGGCTACGCGATGCTGGCGCGCGGCGACGCCAGCGGCTACGAGCAGCGCATCCCGTTCGCGATCACCGCCGATGACCCCGAGCCGCCGGTGGTCAATGTCGAGCCGAACCTGGGGCCGGGCGGCACCCGCTTCGCCTTCTTCGCCCGGAACTACGAGGCCAACGAGCGGATCAGCGTCCGCCTGCTCGGCCCCGACGGCAACGGCGTCGCGGCCAACGTCGAGAACCTGAACCGGGCCAACCCGCAGGGCCGCGCCGACTGGTACTGGCAGTCCCCGGCGAATATCGCGCCCGGCACCTACACCCTGATCGCCCGCGGCGAGACGACCGGCTCGGAGCGGGCCATCCTCTTCGCGATCACCGCCAGGGCCCCCGTCGCGGCGGCCGCCAACGTCGAGCCGCGCAGCGCCACGGGCGGTACCCGCTTCGCCTTCTTCGTCGAGGGCCTGGCGCCCAACGAGCAGGTGCTGGTCTGGGTCAACACGCCCGACCGGCGGGCGGTCGAGGCGCGCGTCGAGGAGCTGGGCCGGACCGACGCGAGCGGGCGGGCCGACTGGTTCTGGACGGCGCCGGTTGACGCCGCGCCGGGCACCTGGGTGATGGTCGCCCGCGGCCAGGCCAGCCAGGTCGAGCGCTCCTTCCCGATCGAGATCCTGCCGAGCGCCCTGGTCGCCAGCGCCGAGCCCGGCGCCGGCCCCGGCGGCACCCGCTTCGCCTTCGCCGCCAACGGCTTCGCGCCAGGCGAGCAGATCCTGCTCTGGGCGAACAGCCCCGACCGCCGGGCGCTGCCGGTGCAGGGCGAGGAGCTGGGGGCGGCCGACGCGAATGGGCGGGCCGACTGGTTCTGGACGGCGCCCGAGGACGCCGCGCCGGGCGCCTGGGTGATGGTCGCCCGCGGCCGCACCAGCCAGGCCGAGCGGGTGATCACCTTCGAGGTCAGGCCGTAAGGGCGCGGCGCCCGGGGGCGGCGATGCCGACCAGGCTCGCCGCCCCCAGGGGGCCGCGCCGCCGCCCGGCGAGCCGGTGCCCCGGGTGGCCACCGGCGCCCTCACTCCACCGCTCCCTTGCCAACCTCGGCCGGGGCCGGCACCAGGGCGGGCGGGGGCGGCTCGTCGGGCGGGCCCGCGTCGCCCAGGATGTCCTCGACGTAGAGCGTACGCACGAGCACGAGGGCCACGGCGGCGATGGGTGCTGCCAGGACCAGGCCGAGGGGCCCGACGAGCACGCCGAGCAGGACCACCGCCAGGATCGAGAGGGCCGGCGGCAGCTTCACCGTCTGCTGCTGCACGATCGGGGTGATCAGGTAGCTCTCGATCTGCTGGATGACGATGTAGAGCACGAGCACGGCGAGGGCCTGCTCGGGCCCCTGGAGCAGCGCCAGAAGCACGCCGGGCAGCGCCGCGAGCACGGGCCCCACGTTGGGGATGAAGTCGAGCAGAGCCGCCAGCAGCCCGAGGGTCAGGGCCAGGGGCACGCCCAGGAGCCAGAGGCCGAGGGCGGTCATCAGGCCGACGGCCAGCATCGAGAGCAGCCGGCCGACCAGCCACCACCAGAGGGTGCGGCCCAGCTCCTCAAGCACCTGGCGGGCGCGCGGGCGCCGGTCCACGGGGACGAGCCGCAGCAGCCCTTCGACGTACAGGCGGGGCGTAGCCGCCAGGTAGAGGGCGACGACAAAGACCAGCAGGACGCCCAGCAAGGCGGCCAGGGCCGAGGAGAAGATGCCTGTGGCCCGGGCGAGCAGCTCGGCGGGGCCGGGCATCAGCTCGGTCGGCGGCGGCGTCTCGTCGAGCAGGGCCTGGAGCCAGCCGTACTGGTGGGTGAGCCGCTCGAGGGCGGCGAGGCTGGCCGGCAGAGTCTGCTCGAGCTCGGCGATCTGCCGGCCGACCCCGGGGGCGAGCAGCCACACGCCGAGCGCGACGAGGACAAGCAGGCCCACCGTGATGATGGCCAGGGCCCAGCCGGGCGTGATGGGGGTGCGCTCGCTGATCTGGCGGCGCAGCCCGTCGAGGAAGACCGCGAACAGCACGGCCGCGAAGATGACCAGCAGCACCTCGACCAGGCTCCAGAGCATCAGGAGCAGGGCCGCGACCAGCGCGCCGATGCCGACGGCGGTCAGGGCGCGGCGGGCGAACGAGCCCCCCTGCGGGTGCCGCCCGGGCTGCGTCTGTGCGCTCACCTCGGCGCCTCCTCTATGCTGCTACGCTCAGGCGGGGGCGAAGCGCAGGCCGTAGTTGTCGAGCGTAGCCGGCAGCGGGCGGGCGGGGCCGAGCCGGGGCGGCCCGCTGAGCCGGAAGCTCCGCCCGTCGAGCAGGCTGGCCAGCATCGCGCTGCTGACCAGCAGGACCAGGTTGCGGCCGGGGCACATCGCCGGCCCGCCGCTGAAGGGGATCAGCGGGTAGTCGCTGTTGTCGCGCCGGCGCAGCCATAGCTCGGGGGCAAAGCTGTTGGCCTCCGGCAGGCGGGCCTCGTCACGGTGGAAGAAGGGGGCGTAGATCAGCACGCCGGCCCGCGCCGGCAGCATCCCCTGCTCCCACTCGGTCGGACGCGTGGTCTGGCGCAGCACCATGGGCGTGGTCGGCCAGAGCCGCAGCGACTCGAGGACGCATGCCCGCAGGTAGGGCAGATCGGGCTGGGCATGCCCTGCGCGCTCGCGCAGCTCCGCCCGAACCCGCTCGAGCGGCTCGGGGTGGGTGGCGAGGAGCGCCAGGGCGCGGAAGGTAGTCATCCCCGCCGGGTCGAAAGCGAAGAGCCACTGGGGCACCTGGTGCGAGGGGGCGGTGAGGCTGGTCGCGTGGGTGGCCGCCATCACCCCCGCGAGGCTCTGCGGGTCGCCCTGGGCCAGATAGCGGCCCATGCGGGCGTAGAACTGGTCGCGCAGACCCCGGCGCCGCGGCTTGAAGAAGGCCCAGTTGGCGTCGCCGCGCAGCCGGCCAATCATCGTGGTCAGCTCGTAGTCGTCGCGGGCGGCGTCGCCGAAGACGACCCGCCGCACCACGCGGAACCAGGCCAGGGCGAAGTCAGCCCAGGCGAGCTCCTCCCGGTGGCGCACGGCCCCGAGCAGCAGCTCGGCCTCTTCGCGCACCACGGCGCCGAAGCGCTCGGCGAGGCGGTGCATGGGGCTGCCGGTGTCGAGGACCTGCTCGTTGTAGCGGCGGCGGTCGGCCCGCTCGGCCCCGTGGGAGATCAGCACGCCCCGCGGCTGGAAGTGGGACAGGGCGGCGCGCTTCTCGCCGCTGGCGGTGGCGAAGGGCTCGGGCGACTCGTCGAGCACGCGGTGGACGTGGGCGGGGTCGAGGATCAGGGCCTGGGTGCGCACCGGGGTGCGCAGCAGCAGCGGCCCGCTCCCGTACTTGTCGCGCAGGCCCTGCACGCGCCTGATGGCGCGCCGGTCCAGGTCCAGCCTGTCGGCCGCGGCGACGACCGGGGGCCGGCGGATAATCACACCCTTGGCCAGGGTGGGGACGATCACCTCGCTCAGGATCGCGAGGGTCTCGCCGGGGGTGGCTGTGGGCAGCTCCGTGCGCACAGCGATGTCGCTTACTCTCGCCATAGCTTCCTCCCGCCGCGCGGCGTGGCTCGGCTTGCAGGACATGACGACGCGCTAGCGCCCGTCACGGTGCCGGGCGCGCCGTGCTTTTGTGCAATCGTCGCTCCAGAGGGTCACAGGCGCGGTGCCGCGCCGGTAACAAAGCAGTTACGACCGGCCGGAGTGCGCTATGATGAGGCCGACCGGCTACGCGGCGCGCGCCGCTGTAACCGGTCTGTGACCGCGCTGTAACGGGCGGAGTAACCGGGCGACCATAGCCTGGCAGAGAGGGGACCGAGGTGGCAGCTGCGAGCAGCCCCGCGGGGCAAGGAGTGCACATGCGCCGGACGAAGATTGTGGCGACCCTGGGGCCCGCGACGAGCACCCCCGAGCAGATCGGGGCGCTGATCGCCGCCGGCATGAATGTGGCCCGGCTCAACTTCTCCCACGGCACCCAGGAGGAGCACGGGCGCACCATCGCCGCGGTGCGCGAGGCCGCCGGGCGCCTGGGCCGCCCGGTCGCGATCATGCAGGACCTCCAGGGCCTGAAGATCCGCACCGGGCCCCTGGCCGGCGGCGGCCCCGTCGAGCTGGAGCCGGGCGAGGTCTTCGCGATCACCACCCGACAGGTGCCGGGCTCGGCGCAGGAGGTGAGCACCAGCTACCAGGAGCTGCCCCGCGACGTGCGGCCGGGCGAGGCCCTGCTGGTCTCCGACGGGCTGCTCGAGCTGGTGATCGAGGAGGTGAGCGGCGACACCGTGCGGACGCGGGTGGTGCACGGCGGGGCGCTGCGCGAGCACCAGGGCATCAACCTGCCCGCCACGGCGGTGAGCGCGCCGGTGCTGACGCCGAAGGACCGGGACGACCTGCGCTTCGGGCTCGCCCAGGGCGTGGACTACGTGGCCGTCTCGTTCGTCCGGCGGGCCGCCGACGTGCGCCAGGTGGCCGAGCTGATCGCCGACGCGGGGCACGATACGCCGATCGTCGCCAAGATCGAGAAGCCCCAGGCCCTCGACGAGCTCGAGCAGATCCTGGAGCTGGTGGGCGGCGTGATGGTGGCCAGGGGCGACCTGGGGGTCGAGATGCCCCTCGAGCAGGTGCCGACGATCCAGAAGGAGCTGATCGCCGAGGCCAACTGCCGGGGCGTGCCGGTGATCACGGCCACCCAGATGCTCGAGTCGATGGTGCGCAACCCGCGCCCGACCCGCGCCGAGGCCAGCGACGTGGCGAATGCGATCTACGACGGCACCGACGCGGTGATGCTGAGCGCCGAGAGCGCGATCGGCGCCTTCCCCGCCGCGGCCGTGACCATGATGGCCCGCATCGCAGCTCACGCCGACGGGCGGCGCGGGCAGCACGCCAAGCCCCCGCCGAGCAAGATGTGGCCGCCGGCGGTCTCGGTCGCCGGCGTGATCGGCCAGGCCGCCGGCGCGGTCACGGGGACGCCACCGATCCGGGCGGTGGTGGCTCTGACCCGCACGGGCAACACGGCGCGGCTGATCGCCCACCTGCGACCGCCGGTGCCGATCCTGGCCCTCACCCCCTACGAGCACATCTGCCGCCGCCTGAGCCTGGTCTGGGGCGTTACCCCGGTCCGGGCCGACTACGACGACGACCTGGCCGCGGTCGAGCGCACGGTCAACGGGCTGGTGCAGGCCCACGGGCTCGCCCAGCCGGGCGACTGGATCGTGCTCACGGGCGGGCACCCGCTGACGCGGCACGCGACGACGAACTTTCTCAAGGTCATCCAGGTGGCCGCCGCGGGCCACGCGGCCGACCACGAAAGCTGAGGCGGCGCGTGTTCCCAGTCGGCGACGTCAACCCGATGTACCGCACGCCCGTGGTAACCCGGGCCCTGGTGGCGGCCAACCTGGTCGTCTTTCTGCTCCAGGGCCTGCTGACAACGCCGGCGCTGCTGGCCCTCACCTTCGTCCCCGCCGAGCTGACGGCGCTGCTCCAGGGGGAGGGCGGCCCGGGCGTGATCGCCGACATGTTCACGGCGATGTTCCTGCACGGCGGCCTGGCCCACCTGATCGGCAACCTGGTCTTCCTCTGGATCTTCGGCGACAATGTCGAGGCCGCCCTGGGCAAGGGGTGGTTCCTGCCCTTCTACCTGGTCTGCGGGCTGGCGGCGACCCTGGCCCAGTACGCGACGGCGCCCCTCTCGACCATCCCGAACCTCGGCGCCAGCGGGGCGATCTCCGGGGTGCTCGGGGCCTACCTGGTGCTGTTCCCCGGGGCGAAGGTGCGCGTCTTCATCTGGCCCTTCTCGCTCTTCGTGGGCACGCCGGCGGTGCCGGCCGTGATCTGGATCGGCCTCTGGTTCGCGCTCCAGCTCTTCTCGGGGGTGCAGGGGCTCGGCGGGCCGGCCGTGGGCGGGGTGGCCTTCTGGGCCCACATCGGCGGCTTTGTGGCCGGGGCGCTGCTGGTCTGGCTGCTCCCCAGGCGCCCGCTGCCCGAGCGGCCGCCCGCGGCCCTGTAGCGGCGCTGCTCAGGCGGAGAGCGAGCCCGGCGCGGGCAGGGGCGACCGCTCGGCGCGCAGCAGGCTCGCCGCGAGCAGCACGACGACGATCAGGTAGCCGGCCACGGCGGTCCACGGCGGCGCGGCCAGGGCCACCTCGACCAGTCGCGTGACCTGGATGAGGGCCAGGGCAAGCACGGCCCCGGAGCGCCCCGCCCGCCCGGCCTGGCCGCCGAGCCCGAGCCATGCGATGGGGATGGCCAGGAAGGCCAGGTGGTGGTACCAGATCAGGCTCGACGCGACGGTGAGGACGGCCACGCCGTAGGCGAGGGCCGGGCCGGACGAGTCCTCCCGCCTGCGCAGGCACACCAGGACGTACGTCCCCAGCAGGGCGAGGGAGGCGGCGCGGCCGGCCCACGCGGCCACGGCCGCGGCGGCGGAGCCGGGGGGCGATACGGCGCTCAGCACCGCGACGATGGCCTGGTTGTAGGGGTTGCGCGGCACGCCGCGCAGCAGGTCTGGCACGAGGGCGGCGAACTCGACCCAGGGCGCGAGCCCGTACATCAGCAGCGACGGCAGGCACAGGGTCGCCAGCGCCGCCCCCACGCGCAGCAGGCGCGGCCAGTCGCCGCGCAGCAGCGGCCAGAGCAGCAGCAGGCCCGGGGTGAGCTTGATCAGGATCACGACGGCGAGGCCGATGTCGCCCGCCCAGGCCAGGCGCCGCTCGACGTGGCCCAGGCTGAAGAGCGCCAGCCCGAGCAGCATCAGCCCGTTGATCTGCCCGATCGCCAGGGACTCGAGGACGGGGCCGGAGGCCAGGCCCAGGGCGAGCAGGGCCACGAGGCCGCCGCGGGAGCCCGGCCCCGGCAGCGCGACGGCGATCGCCAGGAGGGCGAGCAGGAAGAACAGGGCGTTGACGGCCACCCAGAGGGAGGCCAGGACCCCAGGGTCGAGGGCGGCCAGGGCGGTGAAGAGCGGCAGGGTGGCCGGCGGGTAGACGAACGCCACGCCGATCACCAGATCGGGGCCTGGGGCCGGGTACGCGCTCTCGCCCGCCAGGACGGCCCGCCCCGCCTCCAGGTAGATCCCGAGGTCGAGCGCCAGCCGCGGGTGGATCGCCAGGTGGTTCCAGAGGGCGAGGGCGCCGTAGGCGAGCAGGCCCGCGACCCACGCGACCAGCGCGCCTACCCCCAGCCGCAGCGGCGCGGCCTCGCGCCAGCGCCCCCAGGCCAGGGGCAGCAGCCAGCGGGCGGGCAGCGCGGCGGCCGCGGCGGCGACGAGGGCCGCGACCGGCGGCGCGAGCCGGGCGTCGGGCCAGCCGGCCCAGCGGTGCCAGCCCAACAGGGCGCCGAGCAGGGCGACGCTCGCCAGGGCCGCGCCGGCCGGGAGGAGCAGCACCCGCAGCAGACCGAAGGCGGCGGCCGCCCCGAGCAGCGCCGCGGCCAGAGTCACGAGCGGCGGCGCCCCGCCGCCGCGCACCGCGACCTCGCCCAGCTGCACCCCCAGGGCCCGCGGCTCGCCCGGGGGCGTGAGGGGCGGCGCCTCCAGGCGCACGGCGACGCGCTCGCCCGGCTGTGGCGGCGCCAGCAGGGTGTAGGTGCGCGGCCCCGGCCCCAGGTCGAGCGGGGCCTCGACGACGCCGGCGAGCCGGGCCGCGACCGGGCGGCCGCCCGCGATCTGGAGGCGCAGGAGCAGCGCGCCGCCAGGGTTCGGCAGGTCGAGGGCGGCCCGGGGCTCCGTCCAGCGAAACGCGCCCGCGCCGCCCGGCCAGGGCTCGGCCAGGTGCAGCCCACGGGCGGGCGGCGGGCTCTCGGCCGCGAAGCGCGCCTCGCGGGGCCCGGCGAAGAGGGCCAGGCAGATGGCGCCGGTCACGGCCAGGGTCAGGGCCAGCCAGGCCAGCGTGCCAAGCCACGGGGCGGGCCGGCGGTCAGGGCGCGTGAGCACGCAGCGTTGCCTCCTGGAGGGCGATGCTGAGCAGCCGGCCGCCCTCGCCCTCGCGCTCGGCCGGCGCGGCGAGGGCCAGGCGGTGCTCGCCGGGCGGCAGCCAGAGCACGAGCCGCACGCGGGTCGTGGCGAGACCGACGGTCCAGAGCCCGGCCGGGGCGCCGTTCAGGCTCAGGCGCACCTCGCGCGGGGCGCCGTAGCTGAGCGCGGCGAGCTCGACGGTGAAGCGGCCGAGCGCCGGCCCCGGGTTGATCAGCGCGAGGTCGCCCCGCTCGCCCATCCAGCGCCAACTCGTCGCGCCGTCGCCCTCGGGGCGGCCCCAGCCGTCGCCGGCGAGGGCGGCGATCGGCCCGAGCGCGAGGGCCGGCACCTGGTACAGGCTGAGGGTCTCGTCGGCGTAGGCCGGGGCGACGCCCGGGAGGGCCTGGGCGACAGCCCGCTCGACGGCGCCCCGGCGCTCGGGCGCGATCTGGTCCCAGCGCACCACGATGGCGCCCACGCCCTGGGCGGCCAGGGCCGCGGCGGGGCCGTCCGAACCTGGGAGGAAGACCTCCCCCTGCTCGGGGCGCATCGCCCAGAGGGGCCGCACGGCGGGGGCCTCGTTCGGCCACGGGTAGAGCGGCGGACGGGCCAGGTAGCCGCCGAGGATCGGCCGCCCGTGGACGAGCTGGGCCCGCTGCGGCTCGACGTACTTGTAGGTGGCGGGCGGGACCTCGAGCACGGCCCCGGGCCCGCCGGCGAGGGCGGCGTAGATCGGGTGCACGGCGACGGGCAGGGGCCGCGGGGGGCGCGGGGCGAGCTCGAAGGCGGCGAGGGCAAGGGGCAGCGCCCAGAGCCAGGGGCGCCGGGCGCGGGCGATGGCGGCGCCGAGGGCGCGCAGCCCGAGGGCCACGGGCGGCACCAGGGCGATCGTGGCCACGGCGACGAAGAGGGCCGGCCGCCGCCCCAGGGCCAGCCCGGGGAGCCGCTCGAGCAGCGCGTAGGGCAGTGAGAGGCCGGGGCGCCACGGGCCGACCTGCAGCTCGGGGCCGAGGGCGAGCAGCAGGGCCCCGGCGGCCAGAACGAGCCAGCGCCAGGCCAGCGGCCAGGCCCGGGCGGCACCCAGGGCGGCCAGCCCCAGGGTGCTGTAGCCCAGGGCGACGTTCCAGTCGCCGCGGTAGTTGTGCCAGCGGTCGCGGACGTAGGCGAAGAGCTGCTCGCCCCACAGGGGGTGCAGGTAGCTCGGCAGCCAGAAGTCGAGCAGGTTGGCCGAGCGCCGCACAACCTCCGCCTCGCCGGGGTGAGTCACGGCGTCAGCCCGCGAGGTGGCGAGGGCCGGACCGAGGGCCGGCAGCAGCAGGGCGCCTACCGTCAGGGCGACGAGGGCCAGCAGGCCGGCGACCCGAGCCAGGCCGGCGCGCCGGCGCGGCAGCCAGAGCAGCGCGAAGCCCGCGCTGTAGAGGGCCATAAAGAGCAGGTAGTACCAGCTGGTCAGCCCGGTGAGGGCCAGCAGCGCGCCGGCACCGAGGGCGTCGCGGCGCCGCCCGTCCTCGACGAGCCGCAGCAGGAAGAGGGCGTAGAGCGCCGGCCAGTGGAGGCCGGCCAGCTCGAGCTGCCCGTCGTGGACGCGGGTCAGGAGGTACGGCGAGCAGAGGAAGAGGGCCCCGGCGAGGAAGGCGGCGCGGCGCTCGCCGGCGACGCGCAGGGCCAGGGCGTGGGCCGCCAGGCCGCTCAGGGTCAGGCTCGTGACCAGGGCGAGATTGTAGCCCGCGACCGGCCCCCAGAGGGCGGTCGCCGGGAGGGCCAGGAGGGCCTGGGGGAGGCCAAGGGTCTGGAGGTGCAGGCCGGCGCCGCCGGGATAGAAGAGCAGGTCGGTGACGAAGGGGTCGCGCCCCGCGGCCAGGGCTCGCTCGACCCACCAGAGGTTCCAGACGTTCTGCCAGCCGTCAACGGCGGCGATCGGCCCGCCGGGGATGGCGGTGGCCAACGCCGGCAGGGCGGGCGCCACCAGCAGCAGGGCCAGCGCCAGATACCCGGCCGCGACGGCCAGGCTCCGCGGCGGCGCCGCCGAGGCGAGCTGTGCGGCGCGGGTTGTCACCTCGGCCCGGGGGCCTCCTCCCCGCGCAGGGCGACGGGCGGGCCGAGGATCTCCTGGAGCAGCACCGCCCGGCGCAGGGCCTCGGGCCCGCGCAGCTGGGCGGCGAGCTCGTCGCCGGGCGTCTGCCGGCGCGGCGCTGCCCTGGGACGGCGCGGCGGGCGGGGGCGGTCGGCGCCCTCCGCCTCCCGGGGGGGCGGGGCCTCCCGCGTCTCCAGGCGCTCCTCGGAGTCGGGTCCCGCCCGGCGCGGCCGCGGGCGGGGGGGCTGGTTACGCTCGTGCATCAGGTGCCTCGTGGGCTGACGATGGCCGGGCG
Source organism: Chloroflexaceae bacterium (assembly GCA_035327325.1). Classification (GTDB taxonomy): domain Bacteria; phylum Chloroflexota; class Chloroflexia; order Chloroflexales; family Chloroflexaceae; genus CAIWXH01. The sequence continues at coordinate 19,459 of DAOLDO010000007.1, forward strand.
CCTCTCATACCGCAATGTCGCGCGGCGGGCTAGCCGACCGGGCCGTTGCGCTCCTCGCCGCCGGCGATCGTGCTGCGCATGCGGGTATCGGCCTGGACGTTCTGCATCCGGTAGTAGTCCATCACGCCGAGGCGGCCGCCCCTGAAGGCTTCGGCCAGGGCCTCGGGCACCTGGGCCTCGGCCTCGACCACGCGCGCCCGCATCTCCTGCTCGAGGGCCACGGCCATCGCGCGGCGCTCCTCGGCCCGGGCCTGGGCGATCTGCTTGTCGGCCTCGGCCTGGTCGGTCTGCAGCTCGGCGCCGATATTGCGCCCCACGTCCACGTCGGCGATGTCAATCGAGAGGATCTCGTAGGCCGTCCCCGCGTCCAGGCCCCGCTCAAGCACGTACTTCGAGATCAGGTCGGGGTTCTCGAGCACGTACTTGTGGCTCTCGGCCGAGCCGATCGACGAGACGGTGCCCTCGCCCACCCGGGCGATGATCGTCTCCTCGCCCGCTCCGCCGACCAGCCGCTCGATGTTGGCCCGCACGGTCACGCGGGCCACGGCCACCACCTGGATGCCGTCCTTGGCGACGGCGGCCACCCGCGGGGTCTGGATGACCTTGGGGTTGACGCTCACCTGGACCGCCTCGAGCACGTCGCGGCCGGCCAGGTCGATCGCCGTCGCCCGCTTCCAGGGCAGCTCGATGTTCGCCCGGTCGGCCGAGATCAGGGCCTTGACCACCCGCTCGACGTTGCCGCCGGCCAGGTGGTGGGCCTCCATCTGGGTGATCTCCAGGTCGAGCCCGGCCTTGGTGGCGCTGATCAGCGGGCGGATAATGTCCGCCGGGGCCACCTTGCGCAGGCGCATGCCCACCAGGGTGCCGAGCCCGACGCGCACCCCCGAGAAGATTGCCGTGACCCAGAGGCCGACCGGCACGAAGTAGGTGAACAGGATGATCGCCCCCAGCACGAGGGCGACGACAATCGAGATCGTGATCAGCTCTGCCATAGGCCGTTGCTCCCGCCTCACCCCTCGGTGAGGTATATGCCCACGGGCCGGCGCCGGAGCGGTGCCCCCCGGCGCCGACCGGCGCGATCAGCTGTTGCGGTGCCCCGACTGCTCGTCGTCCTTGCCGCGGCGGGCGCTGGGCGAGTTGCGGGTCTGCCCGCTGTGCTGCCGGTGCTCGCGGCGGTGGTCGCCCTTCTCGGCCCCGGCGCCCTTGCCCTTCTTCGAGGCGCGGCCGGTGTCGCCCTCGCGCTCGTCCTTCTCGTTCTCAGCGCTCATCTAGCATCTCCTTCTACTCCAGCGGGGCGCAGCACGCCCCGGCACGGTGGGCCGCCTCAGCCCGGCTCGCGCTCGGGGCCGGCGGCCCGGCGCACGACGATGCGCGCGCCCTCGTCGCGGACGACCTCGACTGGCTCGCCAGGGCCGAGGTACTCCCCGCCCGTGGTCACGTCAAGGCGGCGACCCTCGATCTCGGCCACGCCCGCGGGGCGCAGGGCCGAGCTGGCGCGCCCGACGGCGCCCACCAGCGAGAGGCGCTCGGTGGAGCCGGTGGCGGGGGCGCCCAGGGCCTCCAGGCGCCCGCCGCCGATCCAGCGCAGCAGCGGGCCGGCGGGCCGGCTCTCGTCGGGCGCGCCGACCTTGGCCCGCAGCACGACGCCGCGCAGCAGCCGGCTCTCGGGCAGGGCCCGGACGAGCAGGATAAGGCCGCCGGTCAGGATGGCGACCACGCCCAGCAGCATCCAGCCGACCCGCACCACGGCCTCGCGGGTCGGCTGGTCGTCGGTGACGCTGAGGGCCACGCCGGCGAGCAGCAGCACCATGCCGAGCAGGCCGGCCACGCCGAAGCCCGGGACGAGCAGGGCCTCGGCGGCGAGCAGCCCGAGGCCGATGGCCACGAGGGCGATCGCCCCCCAGCCCACCAGCCCGAGCTGGGCGTGGCCCCAGAAGAATAGGCCCAGGAGCACGGCGCCCGCGACGCTCAACCAGCCCAGGCCGCCCACCAGGGCGTCGGCGGCGATCAGGAGCAGCCCGAGGGCCAGCAGCAGCGTGGCGACCGGCGGGTTGGTGAGCAGGGCCACGATGGGGCCGGCCGCGTCGGCCTGGGCTGCGCCCTGGGCGAGGGCGCCGGCGTGGGCCACCTCAAGCCGGAGCAGGGCTGCCGCCGCGAGGAGCAGGGCCGCCACGCCCGCCCGGCCGCGCCGGAGCACGGCCGTCAGCCGACCAGGGGCTAGTGGTGTCTGCATCGCTCTCCTCCAGGCCATACCCGGGCGGTGGCGCGCATACGACCGCCGAGGGCGGGGTCCGCCCTCACCCATAGTGTCGGCGACCCGCGTTACACGGGCGGTCAGCCGGCAGTCACAAAGCGGTTATAGCCGGCGCGGCGGTCGCGGGGCGCCCCTACACGCCGACCGCCCGCTCGCGGGGGACGGTGTAGCCGACGCCCGCGACGGTGGCGATGGCGCCCTCGTGCCCGCCGGCGGCCGCGATCTTCTGGCGCAGGCGGAAGACGAGCTGCTTGAGCAGCCCCCGGTCGCCGTCGCCGTAGCCCCACACGTGGCTGACGATCGTCTCGGTCGGCAGGACCTGGCCCTGGTTCACGAGGAGGTAGTGCAGCAGCCGGTACTCGAGCCTGGTCAGGCGCACCGCCCGGCCGGCGGCGTAGGCCATGTGCTGGTCGGGGTCGAGGGCGAGGCCGCCCGACTCCAGCCGGCTCTGGGGCACGGGGCCGCGCCGGCGCAGCACCGCCTCCACCCGCGCCACCAGCTGGCGCGGGCTGAAGGGTTTGGTCACGTAATCGTCGGCGCCGAGCCGCAGGCCGCCCACCACGTCGTCGTCGTCGCCGCGCACGGTGAGCATGATGATCGGCACGTCGCTCTGGGCGCGCAGCTCGCGGCAGACCTGGAGCCCGTCCTTGCGGGGCATCTGGATATCGAGCAGCACGAGGTCGGGGACCTCGTCGGCCCAGAAGGCCAGGGCTTGGGCTCCGTCGGCCGCGATCACCACGGCGTAGCCCGCCCGCCGCAGGGCGAAGGCCGTCACGGCGGCCAGGGCGTCGTCGTCGTCAGCCAGCAACAGCTTCATCCCGCTCCTCCTCGTACATCGCGCCTGGGTACAGACAGACGCCAGCAAGGGGTGGGCCAGCGCTCGTCAGAGATTCCCCGCCGGCGCTCGGGCGGCAGGCTGATCCTGGCCCTCCGGCTGCGCAGAGGCTGGTACAATGGGTCGCCGGGAGTTACCGGATTGTGACCGGCCGGGCACCGCGCCCGTGACGCGCGGCTGCCATGATCGAGTGAGAGTCGCGGGATAATAAGGGAGAACCATGGGCTATAGCCCGATCAACGACCACGGGCTGA
>DAOLDO010000008.1:0-6259 GCA_035327325.1 Chloroflexaceae bacterium
CGGCCATGAAGATCAGCAGGGCGCTGTAGACCCCGACCGGGTAGGCGATGCCCGCCAGGCCGCGCTCGCCGCCCAGCCAGATCCCGGCCGCCAGCAGCGCCATGTACAGGGCGCCGACCCGCGCCGCCGCCGCGCCCCCCAGGTTGAAGAGGGCGAAGACGAAGGGCACGGTGAAGACGATCGGCTGGATCACCGCGTCGCCGCTCACCGCCACCAGGGCCGCGCCGAGCAGCCCCACGCCCAGGAAGCTGGCGACGTGCCGCGCGCAGAGCCAGCGGCCCAGGGCGGTGTCGCCTCTGTAGAGCCTGATGAAGGCCAGGTAGGCGGCTGCCAGGGCCAGGTAGAGGGCGACGCGCCCGGGCGCCCAGCCCGCCGCCAGCCCGCCGAGCAGCGGCAGGGCCGTGGCTACCAGGGCCGCGACCCCCGCCGAGGCGTCGGCCAGCCCGCCGCCCTCGCGGGGGCCGCCCGACGACGCTCCGCCGGTCACGCGCTCCATTGGCTCCCCCTTACCTGGGGGCGGGCGCCGCCTGCGCCCCGCCCATGATTCGCTGGCGCACCTCGGCCGCCTCCAACGGGCCCCCGTGGCCGACGAAGAGTCGCGTCGCGCCGGCGGCCAGCAGGCGCCCCAGGCTGGCCCGCACCTGCTCCATGCTCGCGGCGAAGTAGTGGTAGCGCGGTCGCCGCCCGGCCAGCGCGCCCCCCAGGTGCCCGCCCATCAGCAGGTCGCCAGCGAGGGCCTGGCCGCCCTCCAGCAGCAGGCTGACCGAGCCGGGCGTGTGTCCCGGCGTGTGCAGCAGCCGCCCGCGCACCCCGTACGCCGTCAGGTCGAGCCCCTCGTCGAGGGCCAGGTCCGGCGTGAAGGGCTCGACCGGGCGCAGCGCGCCGCCAAAGATGGCGGCCATCACCCTGGCCGAGGCCCTGGTGGGCACGAGGAGCCCGTTGCGCCCGCTGGCGGCCAGCGGCCAGTCGTCCCGGTGCAGGGCCAGGGGCGCGCCCGACAGGCGGGCCAGGGCGGCGGCGGCGCCGATGTGGTCGCCGTGGCCGTGGGTGAGCACGATCAGGCCGAGGTCGCGGGGCGCCAGGCCCTCGGCGGCCAGGGCGGCCACGATGCGCCGCTCGTCGCCCGTGTAGCCGGCGTCCACCAGGATGGGCCGCTCGTCGCGCACAAGGTAGGCGTTGGCCAGGGGCAGCTTGATCGGGGTGACGCGGGGCGCGCTCATTATGGTTCTCCTGCTCGCTATGGGCTCTATTGTACGACAGCGCGGGCCCCGGCGCCGAGCCGCTCGCGGGCGCTCGACCCGCCGCGGGCCACGGGCACCAGGCGGCCGGCCCGACCCAGGCCGATCGGCGGCATGGCGTAGTAGATCGACTCGTGGGCCCCCGGCGCGACCAGGAAGGTCTCGTGCCAGATGCCCACGGCGCCCCCACCCCGCCTCAGCCGCCGGTTGAACTCGGCCCAGGCCGGCAGGTGGGCGTGCTCGCGGCTCTTGGCGTAGGCCTCCAGGTGCTCGAACGAGCGCCAGTACTGGATCACGGTGGGGAAGCCGCCCGACGTGGCCAGGCAGCCGAGCTCGGGCCGCGCCGCCAGCTCGCGCAGCATGCGCGGCATCGCCCCCACCATCGGCAGCCACTGGTCCACCCGCCAGGGCTGGTTGATGCGCATGCCGAGCAGAAAGACCACAAACCCGCCCTCGATCTCGGCCGTCACGTGCTGCCTGATCACGCCGCTCACGGCGCCTCCTACATATGCTACGGACCGACACACCGTGCTGAGGGCCGCGCGGGCGCAGCAGGCTGCCGCGGCCTTCATCCTTCATCCCTCATCCTTCGTCCCCGCCTCGCCGCCGCAGCGCGCCGAGGGCCAGGACCGCCACGCCCGCGCCGATCAGCAGCAGGGGCAGGGGCGTCACCGTCAGCGCCACGGGCTGCCCCAGCCAGGTGATCACGGGGGCGGCCAGGGCGAAGGCGCCCTTCAGCAGCCAGAACAGGGGCCAGAGCAGCCAGAGCGTCCACCAGGGGAAGCCGCCACCGCAGCTGCGCCCCCCGCCCCTGGGCAGGTCGGCCAGCCGCACCGTCTCGCCGTCCGCCGGGTGGCCGGGCCCCGCCGCCCGCGGCTCGCGCCTCGCTCCGCACATACGCGCCTCCTCCCTCGTCCTCGCCATCGTCCTGGCCCCATCCTACCCGGCGCGGCCCCGCGCCGCATCGCCCCGAGCGGACATGTCGCCGCGCCCGTGCGATCGACAGGCCCCATAGGCCAGAAGGACTAGACGGGCTGGCGACTACGGGCGAGCGATGCTCAACCACGAAGAGCACGAAGAGCGCGAAGGGAGCAGGGCGGCTCTGCCGCCGCGGGCTCTTCCGAGCCGCTCGAGCGGCTCGGCCGGGCAATGGGGGCACAGGCGCCCATGCAGAGCGCCGGGGGATGTGGTATCATACCCCCATCCATAACGCAGCGCGTAATGCGCCGCCCGCTACCGGTCAAGGAGGACCTGATGCCCGACCAGATCAAGCGCGTCGCCGTGATCGGCGCCGGCACGATGGGCGCATCCATCGCCGCCCTGGTGGCCGGCGCGGGCCTGCCCGTCCTGCTCCTCGACGTGCCCCCCGGCAAGCTCACCCCCGAGGAGGAGGCGCGGGGCCTCACCCTGGACCACCCGGCCGTCCGCAACCGCATCGTGCAGGGCGGCTACGACCGGATGCGCAAGGCCCGCCCGGCCAACCTGCTGAGCGAGCGCAGCGCCGAGCTGATCGCCCTCGGCAACACCGAGGACGACTTCGCGAAGCTCGCCGAGTGCGACTGGATCGTCGAGGTGATCGTCGAGCAGCTGGCCCCCAAGCAGGCCCTGATGGAGCGCCTCGAGGCGGTGCGCAAGCCCGGCGCCGTGGTCACCACCAACACCTCCGGCATCCCGATCGCCCTGATCGCCGAGGGCCGCAGCGCGGAGTTCCGCCGCCACTTCTTCGGCACCCACTTCTTCAACCCGCCCCGCTACCTCAAGCTGCTCGAGCTCATCCCCGGCGACGAGGCCGACCCCGAGGTCTTCGCGGCCTTCCGCCGCTTCGCCGAGGAGACCCTCGGCAAGGGCGTGGTGGTCTGCCGCGACCGGCCCAACTTCATCGGCAACCGCATCATCGCCTTCGCCGCGATGAGCGACCTGCACTTCATCGAGCAGGGCGGCTACTCCGTCGAGGAGGTTGACGCCCTCACCGGGCCCCTGGTCGGCCGCCCCAACACCGCCACCTTCAAGCTGCTCGACGTGGTCGGCACCGACATCATGGCCCACGTGGCCAACAACCTCTACCCCGCCGTCCCCGACGACGAGAGCCGCGAGGTCCTCAGGTCCACCGACCTGCTCGACCGCATGGTCGCCGCCGGCAAGCTCGGCCGCAAGGCCGGCCAGGGCTTCTACAAGGAGGTCCGCCAGGGCGCCAAGCGCGAGTTCTGGCCCCTCGACCTCAAGACGCTCGACTACATCGCCCCCCAGGGCACCGGCGCCGTGGACGCCTTCATCAAGGAGGCGAAGGCGATCAAGAGTCTGCCCGAGCGCCTGCGCTTCATGGTCAGGCGCGCCGTCGAGCAGCCCGACGACCGGGCCGCCGCCCTGATCGCCCAGACCCTGCTGCCCACCATGGGCTACGCCGCCCGGCGCCTCCCCGAGATCGCCGACAGCGTCGCCGACGTGGACAACGCCATGCGCTGGGGCTTCGCCCACGAGCTCGGCCCCTTCCAGATGTGGGACGCCCTCGGCGTCGCCGAGACGGCCGAGCTGATGCGCGCCCGCGGCATCGCCCTGCCCGCCTGGGTCGAGCAGCTGATCGCCAAGGGCGACGCCCGCTTCTACAGGGACGGCGCCCCCTACAACGTCGCCAGCGACCGCCACGAGGCCGTCGAGCGCGACCCGCGCGCGATCGACCTGGCCGCCCTCAAGGCCGCAGGCAAGGAGCTGCTCGGCAACGCCTCGGCCAGCCTGATCGACCTCGGCGACGGCGTGCTCTGCTTCGAGATCCACTCAAAGGGCAATAGCATCGGCGGCCAGGTGGCCGAGATCCTGCTCGGCGCCCTCGAGACGCTGGAGCACGACCAGTGGGTCGGCATGGTCGTCGGCAACCAGGGCAAGTTCTTCTCGGCGGGTGTTGACCTCAACGACGTCGGCGCGGCTGTGCAGATGGGCGCCTGGGACGACATCAACGAGCTGGCCGAGCTGGTGCAGCAGACCTTCCGGCGCCTGCGCTACAGCCCCAAGCCGATCGTCAGCGCGCCCTTCGGCCAGACCCTCGGCGGCGGCGTCGAGCTGAGCATGTACAGCGCGGCCACCGTGGCCGCGGCCGAGACCTACATGGGCCTGGTCGAGTTCGGCGTCGGCGTCATCCCCGCCTGGGGCGGCTGCACCGAGCTCAACCGCCGCATCATCGCCGAGGCCGCCCGCAACGGCGGCGACACGCTCAAGGCCTTCCAGCGCGTCTTCGAGACGATCGCCATGGCCAAGATCGCCATGAGCGGCCTCGAGGCCCGCGAGATGGGCTTCCTGCGCCCCACCGACCGCGTGGTCTTCAACGGGGACTACCTGCTCGGCGAGGCCAAGGCCCAGGTGCTGCGTCTGGCCGCCGCCGGATACGAGCCGCCGCGCCCCGGCAAGGAGTGCTACGCCCTCGGCCGCGACGGGCTGGCCGCCGCCCGCGTGGCGGTCTACCAGCTCACCGCGGGCGGCTTCGCCACGCCCTACGACGCGGTGATCGCCGACAAGCTGGCCTACGTGCTCTGCGGCGGCGACCTCAGCAGCCCCCAGTTCGTGGACGACCAGTACATGCTCGCCCTCGAGCGCGAGGCCGTGATCGAGCTGCTCAAGGACGAGCGCACCCAGGCCCGGGCCCGCCACATGCTGGAGACGGGCAAGCCCCTGCGGAATTAGTTCCGCGCTGGGGCGCGGTCCTCTGGGACGCCCCGGCGTTTACTAAGTGGAGACTACACAAATGCGTGAGGCAGTGATTGTATCCGGGGCCCGCACCGCCATCGGCAAGGCGCCGAAGGGCACGCTGCGCACCGTGCGCCCCGATGACCTGGCCGCCACGGTCGTGAAGGCCGCCATCGAGCGCGCCCCCGGCCTCGACCCCCGCGAGGTCGAGGATGTGATCATGGGCTGCGCCATGCCCGAGGGCGAGCAGGGCCTCAACCTGGCCCGCGTCGCCGCCCAGCGCGCCGGCCTGCCCGACAGCGTCTGCGGCGTCACCGTTAATCGCTTCTGCGCCTCGGGCCTGCAGACCATCGCCATGGCCGCCCAGCAGATCATGATGGGCCAGGCCGAGGTGGTGGTCGCCGGCGGCGCCGAGAGCATGAGCATGGTGCCCATGTCGGGCAACAAGTTCTCGCCCAACCCCCACCTGGCCCAGCACGACCCCGCCCTCTACCTCGGCATGGGCCTCACCGCCGAGAACGTCGCCCGCGACTTCAAGGTCAGCCGCGAGGACCAGGACGCCTTCGCCCTGCGCTCGCACCAGCGCGCCCTCCACGCCCAGGCCGAGGGCCACTTCGCGCCCGGCATCGTCCCCCTGGAGGTCGAGCTGGTCGAGGTCGGCCCCGGGGGCCGCAAGGCCCGCCGCTTCAGCTTTGAAAAGGACGAGGGCCCCCGCGCCGACACCTCCGCCGAGGCCCTGGCCAAGCTCAAGCCCGTGTTCGCTACCAACGGCACCGTCACCGCCGGCAACAGCTCGCAGACCAGCGACGGCGCCGCTGCGGTGGTGGTCATGAGCCGCGAGAAGGCCGAGGCTCTCGACCTCAAGCCCCGGGCCCGCTTCCTCAGCTTCGCCGTCGGCGGCGTGGCCCCCGAGGTCATGGGCATCGGCCCCGTCGTCGCCATCCCCAAGGCCCTCAAGCTCGCCGGCCTCAGCCTGAGCGACATTGACCTGATCGAGCTGAACGAGGCTTTCGCCGCCCAGGCCCTCGCCGTCGCCCGCGAGCTCGGCATGGATATGGAGAAGCTCAACGTCAACGGCGGCGCGATCGCCCTCGGCCACCCCCTCGGCTGCTCGGGCGCCAAGCTCACCGTGCAGATCCTCGACGAGCTCGAGCGCCGCGGCGGCCGCTACGGCCTGGTCACCATGTGCATCGGCGGCGGCATGGGCGCCGCCGGCGTTTTCGAGCGCCTGTAGTCTCGGTCGGCGGGATGCGCTCCAGGCCCACCGGGGGCGCGGGGTAGCCCGCCCTCAGCTCGTAGCAGCAGCGGGGGCGCGGGGTAGCCCGCCCCCGCTCGTAGCAGCAGCG
>DAOLDO010000008.1:6359-22579 GCA_035327325.1 Chloroflexaceae bacterium
GCAGCGGGGGCGCGGGGTAGCCCGCCCCCGCTCGTAGCAGCAGCGGGGGCGCGGGACGCCCGGCCCCCCGTTCGCTCGCAGGAAGGGCGGGGGCGCGGGGGAACCAGGTTCCCCCGCCTCTCAGCTCAGCGTCACCACGATCTGCCCCTGCTCGATGCGCACGGTGTGCACCTGGCGGTCGGCCAGCTCCAGCGTGTCGTTCAGCTCCTCCTCGATCGGCCTGACCAGGTCGGCCGGCGAGACCAGCAGGCCGAGGGGGCCTTCGATACGCGGGTTCTGCACTACCACCCTGTTGCCGCTGATGGTGAGCCCCGCCGTGGCCAGGTTGACCCGGCCGAAGACCGCCAGGGTGACCTGCACCGTCCCCGGGACGAAGTGGACCTCGACCCGTTCGAGCGGCGCCATCCTCGCCACCCGCGGGGCAATCTTCTCGTTCAGCTTCTGCTCGGTGACTACCAGCTCGCCCGGCGGCAGGGCCGCGACGATCTCTTGGATGGAGCGCTCGCTCGGAGGCGCTACGATCGGCGTCCCTACCACCGGGGCGGGGGAGGCCACGGGCGGGGCGGGAGGGGAGGCCCCAGGGACGCCAATCGTTGCGCCCGGCGTGGACGGGCTCGCGGGCTCGCGCCCTGGCCCAGTAGATCCGTCAGGGTTGTCTGGCCGGGCCGTGCCCTGGAGTTGGGACAGGACCGCCTGGGCGACCGCCGATGCCTGAGCCTGCGGCCCGGCTGCCCCGCTCTCGGGCGCGCCGCCGACAATGGCGATCTGGCCGGCGGGCCGGGTTGGGGCGGCCTGGCCGGGGATCGCGGCGCCGCCGCCCTCGCCGGCAGGAGCGACGCCCTCGCCGCCTGCCCCCGTGGCGGCCGCTTGCTGTCCCACGCCCGCCCCCCTGGCCGCGGGGGCCGGCCCGTCGCCCATGCCCGCGACGACGGCCTGCGTCAGCTCGGAGGCGATCTCCTCGCTGAGCTGCTGGCTCACCTGGCGCCCTACGTATGTGCTGACCGCCGGCCGCACCAGCAGGCCATAGGCGATCACGCAGAGGCCCAGGACGACGCAGCAGGCCGTGAGCAGGCGCTGCCAGTTCAGCTCGACCGTGAGCCCGGGTGCGTCCGGTTTCTGGCCCATACTCCTCCCGGGCGCGGGCCGATCGGGGTGGCCCGCCACGCTGTGCACTGGTCAGCCGACCCGCGGGCGGCTGGGGGCGTAGCCCCGGCGCAGCGGCGGCCACACAGCCCCGGGGCCGCGCGATCGGCGTCGGCGCGTCACCAGCTGCGCCTCTAGCTTGCCAGCCTGTCCTAAATGCGCCCGAACACTGAGCGCCCGCCATGTTAATCTCCTGTTATGAGGGCGATCCGCGCCGCAGCTTCTGGCGTATAATGGCCCAAACCCGAGCAGCCCAGGGGGCAGTATGGCGAAACGCCCACCGATCACCGAGACGGTCCAGCAGATCCTGCGCGAGGCGCCCGGGCCCCTCTCCGTTGACGAGGTGGCCGCGCAGCTCGAGGCCCGGCTGCCGGGCGCGTCGAAGAACTACAAGAACAGTGTGCGCAACACGCTGGCCAACAACCGGTTCGGCGTCATCGTGCGCCTGCCCGACGGCCGGCTCGGCCTGAAGGCGCGCCTGGTTGACGGCGCCAGCCTGCGCCACATCCTCCACGACGAGGACCTGGCCGAGCGCGAGCTGCCGATCGGCGCGGCCCTGGCCGACCTGCTTGACCCGGTCGGCGGCCTCGCCGGCTCGGGCGGGGCCCTGCGCCTCGAGCTCGCCGGCGGCCCTCAGATCCTCGGCCGCCTCGACGCCGAGCTTGGCGAGCGCCTGCTCGACGCCGGCCCCGCCTTCTGGGACTGGCTGGACAGCCGCGGCGCCGCCTCGGGCGACAGCCTGATCGTCACCGCCCTCGACGCCGACGCCCGCCGCTACGGCCTGCGCCACGAGCCCGCCGCCGCCCGCGACGAGGCGACCATCGCCGCGCGGAACCAGGAGGTGCTCGCCGCCGCCGTCGGCCTGCTGCGCCGCGCCCGCGGTCGCTCGCCCCTCTGGGAGATCGTGGCCAACCTCAATGCCGCGGGCGCCCTGCATCACCCCACCCCGCCCGACCCCTTCGAGGATCTCTGGACCGAGGAGGTCTACGGCCCCGTGCAGGACGAGTACGGCGTTGACTTCCCCCTGACCGGTGGCGAGGACAGCCTCTTCGCCGGCCTGGCGGAGCTGCTGGGCGGGCGCGACCTCGATCTGGGCGGCCCGCCCTCCATGGGGCCCACCGAGGTCGAGATCGGCCCCGAGGACCTGCCCCCCGGCGTCACGCTCGAGGAGCTCAGCGCGAAGCTTCACACGATCTACACGCCCCAGGGCCTGCGCCCCATCCCCGCCGACGACCCCCTGCTCCCCGCCATCGCCCAGGTCGCCGCCCGCAGCGGCCTGCCCTCGCCCACCGGCGCGCCCTACAGGGCCAGCGAGCTTCAGTCGCTGTTCGGCAGCGACGCCGATACCCTCGACTGGATAGACGAGGGCATCGCCCTGGGCATGGTCGCCGCCGACGAGGCCTACGACCCTCTCGCCGACGACGACGAGGAGACCCCGCCCGACATGCCCGCCGCCTACGCGCCCACGGGCGCCCGGCGCAGGCCCCAGCCCTCGCCCCAGGGCCGCAAGGGCCCCGTGAAGACCTACGTGCTCAGGCTCACCTACGCCCAGCGCAAGGGCTTCTCCCGCGACATCGAGATCGCCGACGACCAGAACCTCGAGGACCTGCACCTCGCCATCCAGCAGGCCCTCGGCTGGGACGACGACCACCTCTACTCGTTCTTCATGGGCCGCCGGCCCTACGACCGCGCCAACGAGGTCGGCTCGCCCTGGTCGGACAGCGCGCGCCGCACCTACCAGGTGAGCGTCGGCAGCCTCGGCCTGAAGGCGAAGCAGAAGTTTCTCTACCTCTTCGACTACGGCGACGAGCACCTCTTCACCCTAGAGGTGCTGCAGATCAACCCCCAGGCGCCCAGGGGCAACTACCCCAAGGTGGTCGCCCGCGAGGGCCGCGCGCCGCGCCAATATTGAAGGTGAGGCGTGAGGCGCTCGCTGCGCAGAGGCTTCGCCTCGTCTTGCGACCCTGCTGTGTGAGGTGTGATTCCACCATGAGCACACCTCACACCTCACACCTCACACCTCAGTATGTAACGAGCACCCGCGTGCCCACGTCGGCCCACTCGTAGAGCCACTGGGCGTCCTCGATGCGCAGGTTGATGCAGCCGTGGGAGGGGCGCACGCCGGTGCCGTGGTTGTTGTGCCAGTAGGTGCCGTGGAGAGCCACGCCGCCGACGATGTACTGCACCCAGGGGATGTTCGGCACGTTCCAGCACTCGCCGCCCATGCAGCCGCTCATGGTCTGCATGTCGTAGCGGCTGTAGATCGCATAGTCGCCGACCGGCGTGTTGAAGCCGTCGCGACCGGTGGCGACGGGGGCGCGGAAGACCAGCAGGTCGCCCTCGTAGGCGCTGAGCCACTGCTCGCCGATGCTCACCTCGATGCGCCGCTCCCAGATCGCCGGGTGCCAGGTGAGGGTGCCGGCCAGCTGGGCCACGGGGGCGATGCTGACGCCCCGGATCTCGGCGAGCTGGCGGCCCAGGTCGCCCAGGCGCACCTCGTGGAGCGAGTTGAGGTTGAAGCCGTTCGCGGCCCCCGCGCTGCGGAAGAAGCCGTCCAGGTCCTCGGGGAAGTAGACGAACTTGGCCCGCTCGAAGTACTGGACGCTGCGGCCCCCCTCGTCAACCGTCTCGCTCAGGGGGTAGCCGAAGAGGCGCAGGCCGCCGCGCTTCTCCCAGTAGCTGCGGAACTCGCCCCAGAGGGTGTGGCGCGTCTCGGGGAAGTAGTAGGCGCCGTTCTGCGGGTCTTCGATGCCGCCGGGCGCGCCCTGGTGCTCGAGGATCTCGCGGCCGACCAGGCCGAGCTGCACCTGCTGGTCGGTGCCGGCGTGCTCGGCGTGGAACTCGAAGCGGGCCCGCTCGAAGTACTGCACGATCCGCCCGCCCTCGACGAATTCTTCGGTGAGCGGGTAGCCGAAGACGTGGACCTGGCCGTTCGAGCGCCAGAAGTTGAGGAAGCCGCTGCGGTTGCTCAGGTGGTGGCCCGTCTGGGGGAAGTAGACCGTCTGCATCGTCGGCAGCAGCTCGGGGTTGACCGCGCCGATCTGCCGGGCCGCCGTGGCGCGGGCCTGGGCCTCGCGGGCGCGGGCGGCCTCGACGGCCGCGCGGGCCTCCCTGTAGCTCATCGGCGCGGCGAAGTCGGCCCGCGGGTGGCGGGCCTCGACGGCGCGCGACCAGAGGGCGCCGCTCGCCACCAGGAGCGCGACCAGCAGGGCGGCCGTGGCCATCTTCGTGCGGCGGGTCATTGCGGTCCTCGAATTCATCCTCAGGCTTCGGTTTACACTCGGGGGCGGCCCCGCGGGGCCTGCGCTCTATTATATGTGAGCTAAACGCCTACGACTAGGGGCAAGTTCCTTGATCTTTTGTAAAGGTCGTCTGAAGAGACGCTGAGAGGCGGGCCCCGGTCACTCGCCGTGCTATAATCTACTCTGGAGTGTTACAGCGCGTTCCAACCAGCAGGCGCAGACGGCGCGGCGGCCCGGCGCGGGCGCCCGGCGCCTTGAGGAGGCCCCCATGGAGCGAAAGATCCGCGTGCTCGTCGCCAAGCCCGGCCTCGACGGCCACGACCGGGGCGCGAAGGTGATCGCCCGCGCTCTGCGCGACGCCGGCATGGAGGTGATCTACACCGGCCTGCAGCAGACGCCCCAGATGATCGTCGAGGCCGCCCTCCAGGAGGACGTGGACGTCGTGGGCCTCTCGATCCTCTCCGGCGCCCACATGACCCTCGTCCCCAAGATCACCCAGCTGCTCAAGGAGAACGCCATGGACGACGTGCTCGTCGTCGCGGGCGGGATCATCTCCGACGAGGACGCGGACGCCCTCAAGACCCAGCACGGCGTCGCCCAGGTCTTCGGCCCCGGCGCCTCCACCCACGACATCGTCCGCTTCATCCAGGAGAAGGCCGGCGTCGCCCGCGACTAGGGCGCCGACCGCTGCGCCCCTGCAAGATACTATGCTCAACAGCGAGCTGATAGAGCGCCTGATGGCCGGCGAGCGCCGGGCCCTGGCGCGGGCGATCACCGTGGTCGAGACGGGCGGCGCCCCCGCCCGCGAGCTGCTGGCCGCCGCCTACCCCCACGCCGGAGCGGCCCACATCGTCGGCGTGACGGGCCCGCCAGGCGCCGGCAAGAGCACCCTGGTCACCGCCCTGGCCCAGGAGTGGCGCCGCCGCGGCACGACGGTCGGCATCGTCGCCGTAGACCCGACCTCGCCCTTCACCGGGGGCGCCGTGCTCGGCGACCGCATCCGTATGCAGGCCCTGGGCGGCGACCCAGGGGTCTTTATCCGCTCCATGGCCAGCCGCGGTCGCCTCGGCGGTCTGGCCCGCGCCACCGCCGACGCCGTGGCCCTGCTCGACGCCGCCGGCTTCCAGGTGGTGCTGGTCGAGACGGTCGGCGCCGGCCAGGGCGAGGTGGATATCGCCCGCGCCGCCCACACGACGATCGTGGTCGAGGTGCCCGGCATGGGCGATGACGTGCAGAGCATCAAGGCCGGCATGCTCGAGATCGCCGACGTTTTCGTGGTCAACAAGGCCGACCGCGAGGGCGCCGACAATGTCGTGCGCCAGCTCAAGGCCATGCTCCATCTCGGCGAGCACCACCCGGGCGCCTGGGAGCCGCCGGTGCTCAAGGCGGTGGCCCTGCAGGCCCGGGGCAGCGCCGAGATCGTCGAGGCCGCCGGCCGCCACGCCGAGCACCTGCGCCACTCGGGCCAGGCCGCCGAGCGGGCCCGCGCCGCCGCCGAGCGCGAGCTCGGGGCCGCCGTCCAGGAGCTGGCCCTCGAGCGCCTGCGCGGCCCCGCCTGGGAGGCCCTGGTCGCCCGGATCGCCGCCCGCGAGCGCGACCCCTACGGAGCGGCAGCCGAGCTGCTGGAGGATCGGTAGATGTCGTTTCGGGCCAGGCTCACGCTGCTCTACACGGGCTTCTTCGCCCTGGCGCTGCTGCTGCTCGGCTGCGGCATCTACTTCTCCGTGCGCCAGGCCCTCTACGCGGGCGTGCAGCGCGACCTGTTGACGGCCACCGAGCAGGTGCGACGCATCTTCAACGCCGGCGGCCTGGTCGAGCCGATCCGCACCCCCACCGGCGACCTGCGCCTCTTCCTGCGCAGCCAGTTCATCCAGATCTTCAACAACCCCAACCTGGTCGCCCAGATCTTCAACGCCGAGGGCGAGCTGCTCGACAGCACCCCCAACCTCGGCGGCCGCTCGCTCCCCCTGCCCGACGCGGCCCTGCGCCTCGGCCCCGACGACGTCTTCTCGGGCTACGGCCTGGTGCGCGAGCTCGGCGACATGCGCGTCGAGTCCTTCGTCACCCCTCTGGTCCTCCAGGGGAACGACCAGGTGGTCGGCTACCTCCAGATCTCGCGCCCCCTGCGCGACGTGGACCGCACCCTCGGCATCCTGATCTGGATCCTCGTCGGCGGCGGCGCCATCGCCCTGGTGATCACCGCGGGCGGCACCGCCCTGCTCGCCGGGCGCGTGCTCATGCCGATCGATCAGGTCACGCGCACCGCCCAGGGCATCGTCCACGCCGACGATCTGGCCCAGCGCGTGCCCGTCCCCCCCCACCAGGACGAGCTGCACCGCCTCACGGTGACGATCAACGATCTGCTGGCCCGCCTCGAGGGCCTCTTCAACGCCCAGCGCCGCTTCCTCGCCGACGTCAGCCACGAGCTGCGCACGCCCCTCGCGGCCATGCAGGGCAACCTCGAGGTGCTCGACCGCGGCGGCCTCAGAAACCCCGAGCTCGCCGCCGAGGCCGTCGCCGACATGCGCCGCGAGACCGCCCGGCTGATCCGCATGGTCAACGATCTGCTCGTGCTCGCCCAGAGCGACGCCAGGGTCGAGCTGCGCTGCGAGCCCGTCGAGCTCGACACGCTGCTGCTCGAGGTCTACCGCGAGCTGCGCCCCCTGGCCGTCGGCGTCACCCTGCGCCTCGGCGCCGAGGACCAGGTGACGGTCATGGGCGACCGCGACCGGCTCAAGCAGGCCCTGCTCAACCTCGGGGTCAACGCGCTCCAGTACACGCCCCCCGGCGGCTACGTGACCCTCGGCCTCGACCAGCGCGACGGCTACGCCTGCCTGTCCGTCGCCGACACCGGCCTCGGCATCGCCGAGGAGGACCTGAAGCAGATCTTCGAGCGCTTCTTCCGGGCCGACCGCTCGCGCTCGCGCCACAGCGGCGGCGCCGGCCTCGGCCTGTCCATTGTCAAGCGCGTGGCCGAGGCCCACGGCGGCCACGCCACCGTCGCCAGCGTCCAGGGCCGCGGCAGCACCTTCGCGATCTGGCTGCCGCTGCCGCCGCGCCAGGCGCCCCCCGAGCCCGCCGTCGCAGAGCCCGTGGCCGAGGAGCCCGAGCCGGTCAGCGCGTAGGGGTCGCCCCGTGCCCGGGTCTGACCGTCCTTAACCACGAAGGCCACGAAGAGCGCGAAGGTACGAGAGGCGCTGTGCCGCCATGTGTTCGTCCGAGCCGCTCGTACGGCTCCGCCGGGCTACGCCGCTATGGCCGTTCTCCAACCCTTCGTGGCCTTCGTGCGCTTCGTGGTGATGCTCACGCCGCCGGTTATGGGCCCAGTTCGCCGATTGTGGTCTCGATCAGGTCCACGGCCTCGCGCATGGTGGCGGTGTCGAAGGCGAAGCGCGCCCCCGCTGCGGCAAAGAGCTCGGGCAGCGCGGCCGTGCCGCCCAGGGCCAGGGCGCGCCTGTAGGCCGCAACAGCCCCCGGCTGGTCGGCCAGGGCGTTGCGCCAGACCTGCACCGCGCCCAGCTGGGCCAGGCCATACTCGACATAATAAAACGGGTTGCGGTAGATGTGCTGCTTGCGGTGCCAGCCCGTCGCCCGCTCGTCGTCGAGGCCCGACCAGTCCACGGCGCCCATGAAGCGGCCCCACAGCCCGTACCAGGCCCGGTCGCACTCCGCCGGGTCGTCGGCGGCCTCGGGGTTGGTGTAGGCCCAGTGCTGGAACCCGTCAACCACGGCCATGTAGGGCCAGAAGGTGAGGATGCTCTCGAGGTGCTCGACGCGGGCGCGGGCGTAGCCGAGCTCGTCGGCGTAGTAGCCGCCGTCGCCGCGGCGCAGGTAAGGCGCGGCCAGCAGCTCCATGGCCATGGAGGCCACCTCGGCGAACTCGATCGGCGCCGTCTGCTGCTGGTGGTAGGGCAGGCCCCTGGTCTCGAAGACGTGGAAGGCGTGGCCGGCCTCGTGGAGCAGGGTGCGCACGTCGCCAGGCAGGCCCACGGCGTTCATGAAGATAAACGGCCGCCCGACCGTCGGGAAGCTGGTGCAGAAGCCGCCGGGGGCCTTGCCCTTGCGGTTGTCGAGGTCGAGCAGGCCCTCGCGGCGCATGGTGGCGAAGTGTTCGCCCAGCTCCTCGTCAACCCGGCCCAGCACCGCCTCGCCGCGGGCCGCCAGCTCGTCGCCGCCGGCGAAGGGGCGCAGGGGCGCGGCGCCTGCCGGCTTGCCCTCGACGTCCCATGGGCGCAGGCGCTCGAGGCCCAGGCGCGAGGCGCGGCGGGCGTAGACCCGGGCGGCGGCGGGCACGGCGGCGGCCTCGATCGCCTCGTGGAAGCGCATGCAGTCGGCGGGGGTGTAGTCGAAGCGCAGGTACTGCGCCCAGGCGTAGGCCCTGTAGTCGGGCTTGTCGGCGTTGGCCGCCAGCCTGCGGCGCAGGCCCAGCAGCTGACGCCAGAGCTGGTTGAGCGCTTCGCGGTCGGCCAGCTGGCGGGCCGAGGCCAGGCGCCAGACCTGCTCGCGCTCGGCCCGGTCGGGGCTCTCGAGCAGCGGGGCGGTCTGCGGGATGGTCAGCTCGCGCCCCTGCCAGCTGATCGTCTGGGCGCCGATCAGCCTGTTGTACGCGTTGCTGAGCTGCTGCTCCTCGGTGATCAGGGGCAGGTTGGCCTCGCGGAACAGCTCGGCCTCGGCGCGCATGTCGCGCAGAGGGATCGCGAGGCCCGTCGGGGTGAGGCCGCTCGCCAGCAGGGCCTGCTTCAGCTCCTGCTCGGCTGACAGGATCTGGGGGAGGACCCCCTCCAGGAACGCGCGGTAGCGGGCCTCGGCGGCCGCGTCGGTGGTGTCGCAGGTGGTGGCCAGGTGGAGGCGCGCGTAGGTCTCGCTCACCAGGTGGTGCAGGCGCGTCCAGTCGGCCATCCACGCCTCCAGGGTGGCGGCCATGGGCCGCGCGCCGCGCAGCTCGTCATAGGCGGGCCGCCACTGGTCCCAGCTCCACTCCAGCGTGTCGAGGGCGGTGGCGGGCAGGGGGGTGGACATACGTCGTCCTTTCAGGCTCCGGGCTCGGCGTCGCCGCTATATAATGCTCAAAGGCGGGGCCTCCGTCAAGGGCCCCAAAGCACCAGCGGGGACCTATGGTCACTGCCGTTCTCGAAGCGATGCGGGCGCTCCTCTCGCCGCAGGGCCTGGCGGCGGCGACGGCGCTGATCTTCCTGGCGGGGCTCTCGGAGGGCGCCGGCACGCGGGGCGTCGTGCTGCTCGTCAACCGGATCACCCCGGCGGCCTTCCTGCTCAGCCTGCTGGCCTCGGCCCTGCTCTTCCTGCTGAGCGCGGCCCTCTGGGTCTGGGGCCTCTGGCTGGCGGCGACGGGCCTCTTCGGCGTGGCCGTGCCCCTGGCCCTGTTCTTCATCGGCGTGAGCGCCGCCTACGGCCCGCTGCTGCTCGGCGCCCTGGCCCTGCTGCCCCTGGTGGGCCCACTGATCCGCCAGCTGCTGCGCCTGTGGAGCTTCGCGATTGCCCTTGGCGCCCTGGCCTCCCTCGGCCTGACCCTCTGGCAGGCCACCCTCTGCGCCCTGCTGGGCGCCCTGCTCGTGGCGGGCGCGGGCTGGCTGCTCGGCGAGCCGGCGGCCACCTTGGGCGGGCGGCTCTGGGCCACGCTGACCGGGCGGCCCCGCCCACTGCGCCGCGACGAGTTGCCCCGCGTGGTCCCGGGCTACGGCCCGGCCGAGGAGACCCGCCAATGACCTCGCTGCTCTGGTGTGGCGCCGCCCTCGTCGTCCTCTTCGTCGCCGTGGCGGTCGCCATCCCCGTCTCGGTGCTGACCTGGTGGGCCGGCTGGTCGCGCCGGGCGGGCCCGGCGACGCCCGTGCCGCCCCCGGCCGCCCTGCCCGCCGCCGCGCCCGCGGCGGGCCCCTTCCTGGTCTACCTCTCGGGGGTGGGCGACATCTCGGGCGAGTACCAGACCCGCTACGAGGACGACATGCTCGCGGCGGTGGCCGCGCGCGTGCCCGGCCTGGTGGTGATCGAGGACGTCTTCGCCTACTCGGTCGAGAACATGAGCATGACCAGCCAGCGCCAGCTGGGCTGGTTCTGGGCCTGGGTCAACGCGGTGCGCCTGCGCAAGGACAGCCCGATCAAGCGGCTCGGCAAGCTGATCAACCTGCGCAACATGCTCCACATCGCCGTCTCGGCCGACCGGCGCTACGGCCCGATCTACAACTACGGCGTCGCGGAGATGATCTTGCAGGGGCTGGTGAGGCACGGCTATGTGCCGGGCAGCGGCGCCCCGGTGACGCTGCTCGGCTACAGCGGCGGCGGGCAGATCGCCCTGGCCACGGCGGGCTATGTGCAGGCCACCTTGCGAGCGCCCGTTCAGGTCGTCTCGCTGGCCGGGATCATGAACTCGAGCAGCAGCCTGGCGACCATCTCGGCCGTGACCCACCTCTACGGCACGGAGGACCGGGGGCAGCGCCTGGGCGACCTGATCTTCCCGGCCCGCTGGCCGCTCTTCCCCGGCAGCCACTGGGGCCAGGCCCTGGCCAAGGGCAGGCTCCGCCTTGTCTGCCTGGGGCCGATGCGCCACAGTGGCCGGGGGAGCTACCTGGACGCCACCATGCGCGTGGCCGACGGGCGCAGCTACCTCGACGTGACGTCCGACGCCATCGCCGAGCTGCTCCTGCTGCTGCGCTAGGGCCGCCATGTAACCGGCGCGTAACTATTCGCGGTACCCTACAGGCAAGCAAACGCACCTTGGGAACGCGTGCCCCCGCGCGACGTCAAAGGAGACTTCTATGAGCCAGAACCCGACCGACGGGTTTGACCCGAACGATCCGTTCGGCACCTGGCGCACGATCCGCGATGCCAACCTCGACGCCTGGGCGAAGAGCATGACCTCGCTCGTCAACACCGAGGCCTTCGCCAAGGCGATCGGCATGCAGCTCGACACCATGCTCGCCGCCTCGGCGCCCATGAAGCAGGTGGTCCAGCAGTACATGGAGACGTACCTCGCCCAGGTCAACATGCCCTCGCGGGGCGAGGTGGTGAGCCTGGCCCAGCGGCTGACCAACATCGAGCTGCGCCTCGATGACATGCAGGCCGCCCTCGACGAGCTGCTCGACGCGGCGCGCGCCCAGGCGGCGGCCCCGGTCGCCGCGGCCCCCGCCCCCGAGGCCACCAAGGGCGCGGCGAAGCCGGCGGCCCCGCGACGGGCTCGCAAGGTGACCACAGAGGAGATCAGATAAAGGGGACCCGCCGATGACTACTCCGAGCGCCACCTCGTTCGACGCCGAGGTGATGACGAAGAAGCTCTACGAGGAGCTGGACCGCCTCGGCAAGAGCACCGAGACCTTCGCGAAGATCGCCGCGAGCCGCATGAACGTCGAGATCGGGCAGACGCCCCGCGAGACGATCTGGACGCTCAACAAGATGCGGCTGTACCACTACTACCCGCAGACGCCGCCCGAGCAGCGCAAGGGCATCCCGCTGCTGCTGGTCTTCGCCCTGATCAACCGGCCCGAGATCTTCGACCTGCGGCCGGGCAACAGCTTTGTCGAGCACATGGTCCGGCAGGGCTACGATATCTACCTGCTCGACTGGGGCCGCCCCGGACTCGAGGACGCGGGCTACGACTTCGAGGACTACGCCCTCAAGTTCCTGCCGCGGGCGGTGCGCGCGGTGCAGCGCCACTCGGGCTCGCGCGAGTTCAGCCTGTGCGGCTGGTGCATCGGGGCGACGATCACGACGATCTACGCCGCCATGCGCCCCGACGACGGCCTGCGCAACCTGGTGCTGCTCACGGCCCCCCTCGACTTCGCCGACAAAGAGGCCGGCCCGTACAACAAGTGGCTCAACACCGAGTTCTACAACGTGGACGAGCTGGTGCGCCAGTACGGCAACGTGCCGGGGGCGGTCATTGACTACGGCGCCAAGATGCTCAAGCCGGTCGAGAACTACGTCGGCAACTACCTCAAGCTGTGGGACAACCTCGACAACCCCAAAGTGGTCGAGTCGTGGCTCTCGATGAACACCTGGGTGACTGACAACGTAGACTTCCCCGGCGCGGCGTTCCGCCAGTGGATCCAGGAGTTCTTCCGCGAGAACCGGCTGATGGAGGGCACCCTGATGATGGAGGGGCGCCCGGTCGCGATGGGCAACATCAAGGCCAGCGTGCTCAACGTCATCGCCGACAAGGACCACATCGTCCCCAACTGCCAGTCCACGGCGGCCATGGACAAGTTCGGCACCCGCGACAAGCTGCTGCTCGAGATGAAGGGCGGCCACATCGGCCTGATGGTCGGCAGCGGGGCCAGCAAGCGCACCTGGCCGCAGATCGACGGCTGGCTCGCCAAGCGCAGCAAGAAGTAGGCCCCTCCCAACCTCCAGGGGCGCAGCGCTGGCTGCGCCCCTTGCGATCCCATCAGGGCTCGCCGCCCTGATCTCGACGAGGAGATCTCACACCATGCGTCTCAAAGACAAAGTAGCCCTGATCACCGGCGGCGGGCAGGGCATCGGCAGGCTGACGGCCCTGACCTTCGCCCGCGAAGGCGCCCGCGTCGCCGTGGCCGACATCAACATCTCGGCGGCCACAGCCGTGGCCGCCGAGATCGAGCAGCTCGACGGACAGGCCAAGGCGGTCTTCCTCGACGTGAGCCGCGCCGAGTCGGTCGAGGCCGCGCTCCAGTCGGTCACCAACTGGGCCGGCGGGGTGGACGCGCTGATCAACAACGCCGGCATCACCCGCGACGCCCGCATGAAGAAGATGACCGAGGAGCAGTTCGACGCGGTGATCAACGTCAACCTCCGCGGCGTCTGGCTGTGCGCGAAGGCTTGCGTGCCCAGCATGGTCGCCCGCGGCGGCGGCGCCATCCTCAACGCCGCCTCGGTGGTCGGCCTCTACGGCAACTTCGGCCAGACCAACTACGTGGCCGCCAAGGCCGGCGTGATCGGCATGACCAAGACCTGGGCCCGCGAGCTCGGCCCTAGCGGCATCAGGGTCAACGCCGTGGCCCCTGGCTTCACCGCCACCGAGATGCTCGCCACGGTGCCCGAGAAGGTGCTGGAGAGCGTGCGCGAGCGCACCCCCCTGCGCCGCCTGGGCAAGCCCGAGGATATCGCCAACGCCTACCTGTTCCTGGCCTCAGACGAGGCGGCCTTCATCACCGGCCAGGTCCTCTCGGTGGACGGCGGGCTGCTGTTCTGACCGCGTAGGCTCGCCAGGCGGGGGCGGCCAGGCTGGGCCGCCCTTACGCCGGGGAGTGGCCGGGCGGGCGCGCGAGCAAGCTACCGGGGCGCGAGTCGGGTTACAATGGAGAGCGCGGGGGCGGCCCGGCCCCCGCGCTCTTCGTGGCTTCGGCCTGAGCATCCGGCGACACGAGCAGCCCCGACGTGATCCGCGCCGCCACCCGCCTCGTCGAACGCCTGCGGCGCACCCCGCCGCGGGCCTGGCCGACTCTCGAGCTGGGCGTGGCCGAGGCCGCCGTGGTCTACATGGCCAGCTTCCTGGCCTCGGCGACCCTGGGGGTCGTGCGCCAGGTGCTGCTCAACGCGCGCTTCGGGCTGGGCCCCGAGGCGGCGGCCTATTACGCGGCCTTCCGCCTGCCCGAGACGGTGGCCACCCTGGTCGCAGGCGGCGCCCTGACCAACGCGCTCATCCCGGTGCTGCTGCGGGCCACGGCCCGCGACGGCGAGGAGGCCGGCCGGCGCCTGGTCAACGCCGCCCTGACCCTGCTGCTCTGCTGCTTCGCGCCCCTCTGCGTCGTGGCCGCCCTGGCCGCGCCCCTCTTCGTCGAGCTGGTGCTCGCCCCCGGCTTCGAGCCCGCGCTGCAGCGGCTCACGGCGACCCTCGCGCGGATCATGCTGCTCGAGGTGCTGCTGGTGGTTGCCGAGGCGGCCCTGGCGGCCATCCTGGTCAGCCGCAACCAGATCCTGCTGCCGGCCCTGGCCGTGGCCCTGCGCAACCTGACCCTGATCGGCGGGGTCGGCCTGGCCTTCGCCGTGCCCGCCGTCGGCATCTACGGCCCGGTGATCGGCTCGATCCTCGACGCGCTGATCCAGCTGGCCATCCTGGCGCCCGGGCTGCGCCGCCGTGGCTACAGGCCGCGCCTGGTCTGGGCGCCGCGCGACCGCGACCTGCGGGCCGTGGGCCGCCTGCTCTGGCCCAACGCCCTCTCGGGGGCCGCGAACTACGCCAACAGCGTGGTGGACACCGCCTTCGCCAGCCTGACGGGGCTCACGGCGGCCGTGGGCGCCCTGACCAACGCCTGGCTGCTGGCCGGGCTGCCGGTGCGCCTGCTCGGCATCGCCATCGGCCAGGCGGCCCTGCCTCGCCTGGCGGCCCTCGGCGCGGCCGGCCGGCTGCCCGAGCTGCGCCGGGCCCTGGCCCGCGCCATGCTCGCGGCCCTCGGGCTGTCGCTCGCCGCCGCCGCCGGCCTGGTCGCCCTGGGGCGGCCCGTGATCGGCCTGCTCTTCGAGCGGGGGGCCTTCGACGCCGCCGCCGCCGACCTCACCGCCCAGCTCCTGGCGGTCTACGCCCTGGGCCTGCCCGCCTACGTGCTCACCGAGATCGCGGCGCGGGCCCTGGTGGCGCGCTACGACACCCTCACCGCCCTGCTCGCCAACCTGGCCCAGCTGGGCGCCCGCACGGCCCTGCTCGTCGCCCTGCTCGGCCCCATGGGCCCCGCCGCCGTGCCCGTCGCCCACGCCCTCGCCGCCGCCCTCGAGGCGGCGATCCTGCTGGTCGTGCTCTGGGCGCGGGTGCGGTAGGGCAAGGATGAGGGATGAAGGCCGCGGCGGCCCGTGCTGCTCGTTTGTGCCAGGCCGGTGCGCCAGCCTTCTTGCCTGTGCCCGCCAGAGCCGTCAGGCGCTCCTGGGCTCCCGGGCTCCCGGGCTCCCGGCCTCCTCGTCGGCCCGGGCCACGAGCAAGGCGAGGAGGGCCGTGCGCGGCACGATGCTGGCGACCTCGATGTACTCGCGGGGGCTATGGTCGTGGCCGCCGACCGGGCCAAGGCCATCGAGGACGGGCAGGCCGTAGCCGGCGAGCAGGTTGGCGTAGCTGACCCCGCCGGTGGCCGCGTCGTCCACGCTGAAGCCCAGCTCCCCGGCGCAGCTCTTCGCCAGGGCGGCCAGGGCGGCGATGGCGGGCGTGCGGGCCATGGGCGGGAAGCCCCAGCCGCCGCCCACACTGGTGCGCGTGCCGGGGACGCGCGCCTCGGCGGCGATGGCCCTGATCGCGGCCTCGACCGGGGGCATGTCCTCCGGGCGCGCGACGCGCACGTCAACCTGGGCGGTGGCGTGGTCGGGCACGGCGTTGGGCACGCTGCCGCCGGCGACCACGCCGACGTTGACGGTCACGCCGGGCCAGACGTTGTTGAGGGCCTGGAGGGCGACGACCTGGTGGGCCAGGGCGAGGACGGCGCTGGCCCCCTTCTCGGGCTCGACCCCGGCGTGGGCGGCGCGGCCCTCCACCGCCAGGGTGAAGAGGCCGTTCCCCTTGCGGGCGCCGACGATGTCGCCGTTCTCGCGCCCCGCCTCGAGCACGAGGGCCAGGTCGTAGCCCGGCGCCAGCTCGCGCAGCATCGCGCCCGAGGCGCGCGAGTCGGTCTCCTCGTCGCCGCCGCAGACCACGCTGAGGGCGGCGAAGCTGGCGGGGGCGAGCTCGGCCAGGGCGGCCGCGGCGTAGAGGCCCGAGAGCAGGCCGCTCTTGTTGTCGGCGCTGCCGGGACCGATCAGGCGGTCGCCCTCGCGGCGCAGGGGGCGCTCGGCCGCGACGCCCACGGGGTAGACGGTGTCGAGGTGGGCGACGAGCATGGCCCGCAGGCGGCCCGCGCCGCGCACCGTGGCCACCAGCCCGTCGCCGGC
>DAOLDO010000009.1:0-22542 GCA_035327325.1 Chloroflexaceae bacterium
TCGGATGTGCCCGCGTGGCTGCAGGAGCCCGGGGAGCCTCTGCCGCCCCCGCCGGCCGCGTCGGATGTGCCGGCGTGGCTCGCGGGCGATGAGCGGCTTGCCGCCGAGCCCGGGCCGGGGGGGGCCGCCGACCCGGGGTTGCCGTCCTGGCTGCGCGGCGTCGAGGATGAGCCCCTGCCGACCCCCGCGGACACGCGCCCGCCGGGTCCGCCCGCGCCGCCGCGCCGGGCCGTGCCGAGCGCTGAGCCGGGCGAGAGCCATAGCTTCCTCAGCGGCGCCGAGCTGCCCGCGTGGCTGCGCGTGCCCGAGCCCGAGCGGCCCGGCGACCCGAGCGAGGGCCAGGCCCTCGACTGGCTGCGGCGCCTGGGCAGCCCCGAGCAGGAAGAGGAGCAGCCGGCCGCCGTGGCCGTGACCGCGCCGCAACGCCCAGAGTACCGGCGCAGCGCCGAGCAGCTGGCGGCAGTCAGCCTGCTCCAGCAGATCAGGCAGGCGCCCTACCCCCAGCCCGCGGCCCCCGCCGCGCCGGCGCCCCTCATGCGCTGGCAGCGGATCGGGCTCGACCGCGTCCTCTACGCGCTCCTGGCCGTGGCCCTGGTTGTCGCCCTGCTCGTCCCCACGCTCACCGCCCCGTTCCAGACGGCGACGCCCGCGGCCCCCGGCGCCGCCGAGCTCGGCGCGCTGCTCGACGGCCTCGGCCCCGACGATGTGGCCCTGGTGGCCTACGAGTGGGGCGCCCAGCGCAGCGGCGAGCTGCGCCCCCTCGAGGCGGCCGTCACGAGCCGCCTGATCGCCAACAGGGTCAAGCTCATCCTGGTCAGCACCGACCTGCAGGGCACGCTGCTCTCCTTCGACCTGATCGGCCCCCTGCGGGCCGCCGGCTACAACACCGAGGGCGGCGTGTCGTTCGGCGGGCGCGACTATGTGCTGCTCGGCTACAGGCCCGGCGGCGAGCTGGCCCTGCGCGGCCTGGCCCAGGACCTCAGGGGCCAGCTGCGCTCCGACTTCGACGGCCAGGACGCCACCCAGGGCCTCGTGGCCAACAACCCCGACGGGACGCCGCGCTTCAACACGATCAGCGACCTGAGCATGATCGTCGTGATGGCCGACCAGCCCCAGGATGTGCAGGCCTGGATGGAGCAGGTGCGCCCGGCGGCCAGAGAGGTGCCGATGGTCTTCCTGCTGCCCCAGGAGGCCCAGCCCCTGGCCCAGCCCTTCCTGCGCCTGCGGAACGTGTACCACGCCGCGGGCCAGCAGGGCGCTCTCGCGCTCAGCGCGGGCGCCCCCGCGAGCGACCCGATCGCCGTGGCCCAGGCCGGCGGCCAACTCTGGTTCGCCGTCGCGGCCTTCCTGGTGCTCCTGGCGCTCGGGGCCGTGGCCGCCGTGGCCGGTCGGCGCCCCGCGAGGGGAGGTGGCGCGTGAGCCCCGAAGCCTTGACCAACCTGATCACCGGGCTGGTGGCGGTGGTGCTGACCCTGCTGGTCTTCAGCCGGCTGATCGGCGACAACCCCGGCTACAAGCTGGCCCAGTACCTCTTCGTCGGCGTCTCACTCGGCTACGCCTTCGTGGTCGTCTACCACCAGGTGCTGCGCCCGGCGGCCGTCGGCGCCGCGCTGAGCGCCGGCGACCCGGCGGGCCTCGGGCTGCGCCTGGCGCCCTGGCTGATCGGCCTGCTCCTGCTGACCCGCCTGACGGGCCGGCAGGCGATCTCGTGGCTGGCCAACATCCCGCTGGCCCTGCTCTTCGGGGTGGGCACCGCCCTCGCCGTTGGCGGCGCCCTGCTGGGCACGCTGCTGCCGCAGCTCTTCGACACGGTCAGGCCCGTGGGCGGCGACCCGCTCCAGGCTGTCGGCGCGGTGCTGCTGGTGCTGGGCGTGGTGCTGACCCTGTGCTACTTCTACTTCACGCTGCCCCGCGAGACGGCGGGGGGCCGGGTGGTGGCCTTCGGCGCCAGCGTCGGGCGCTGGCTGCTGGTGGTGGCCTTCGGCTTCTTCTTCGCCGGCGGCCTGCTCACCTACCTGACCGCCCTCAACACCCGGCTCGAGTTCATCGTCAACTGGCTGCGCGCCCCCCTCGGGTGACGGGCGCCGGGCGACCGGGTGACGAAACGACCGGGCGCGGGCGGCCGATTCCTGCGAGCGAAGCCAGCGATAGCGAGCGAGAGCCATGGCAAACACTCTTGGCGCGGTGCTTGTGGCGGAGGTTGGGAGCCTGATCACCAGAGTGACCCTGGTGGACCAGGTCGAGGGCGAGAGCCGCATGGTCGGCCACGCCGAGACCAGCACCAGCGTCGAGGCGCCCTACAACAACGCGCTCTACGGCATCCTCGAGGCCGCGGCCGCGATCTCCGAGATGACCGGCCGCCAGCTGCTGCGCGACGGCCAGCTGCTCATGCCGCAGAGCAGCGAGCGCGACGGGCTCAACCAGGTGGTGGTGGTCACCAGCGCCGCCGGCACCATGGCCCTGGTGATCACGGCCATCGCCGGCGACGTCTCGGCGCGCAGCGCGGTGCACGCCAGCAGGGCCACTTACACCGCCCTGCTGCAGGTAGTCACCCTGGACGACGCGGCGGGCCAGCCCGCCATCGGCCCGGCCGACCGCTCGTGGATCGAGCGCCAGGTCGAGTCGCTGCTCACCCTGCGCCCCGACAGCGTACTGATCGCGGGCGGCCTGGAGCACGGCGCGGTGGACGCGGTGAACCGGCTGGCCCACATCGTCGGCCTGACCGCCCTGAGCAGTGGGGTGGACGCCAGCGGCCAGCAGCGCCAGGAGGTGACGGCCCGTCCGGTGATCTACGCGGGCAACAGCGACGCCCGCGAGCGCGTGGTCGAGGCCCTCTCGGACCGGGCCGCGATCGCCGTGGTCGAGAACCTGCGCCCCTCGCTCGAGCGGGCCAACCTCGACCCGGCCCGGCTGGAGCTGGCGCGCCTCTACGAGCGGCAGATCCTGCCGCGCCTGCCGGGCATCGGCAACCTCAGGCGACTGAGCCGGGCCCCCGTGCGGACGGTCTGCGAGGTCCAGGGCCTGATGACGCGCTTCCTGGCCGAGCGGACGGGCCGCCGCGTGCTCGCCGTTGACGCGGGGGCCAGCGCGAGCGCCGCCTTCTACGCGGCGCCCGGGCGCTTCCACCCGGCCGTGCTGGGGACCACGGGCACCGCCTACGGACTGACCGACCTGCTGGCCTCGCCCGGGGTGGCGGCCCTGACCCGCTGGTTGCCCTTCCCGATCGACGAGGCCGCCCTGACGGAGCGGCTGCTCAACAGGGCCCTGCGGCCCCAGGGCCTGCCGGCCAGCCGCGAGGACCTCTACATCGAGCACGCCCTGGCCCGCGAGGCCATGCGCGCCGCCTACGCCGCCCTGAGCGACGAGGCGCCCGTTGGCGACTACGACTGGCTCCTGGCCGGGGGCGGCGTCCTCGCCCACGCGCCGCAACTCGGCCTGGCCCTGCTGACCCTGCTCGACGCGCTGGAGCCGACGGGCGAGCACGACCACCCGGTGGTGGACGTCTACCTCGACACCCTGGGCCTGCTGGCGGCCGGGGGCGCCCTGGCCGGGCTGGACCCCGACGCCGCCGTGACCCTGGTGGACCGCGACCTGCTGCGCAATGTGCCCCTGGCGAGCGTGGTGACCCTGCTTGGCGAGGGGCGGGCCGGCGAGGTCGCCGCCGAGGTGGAGCTGAGCGTGGTCGGCGGGCGGGCCGAGCGGGTGAGCGTGCGCCACGGCGAGTTGGTGCGCCTGGACCTGCCGCAGGGCCGCTATGGCCACATGCGGGTGCGGCCGGCGGGCGGGGTGCGGGTGGGCCGGGCGGCGGCGGGCGAGCTGGTGGAGTCGGACGGGGGCGACGTGGCGGGCAGTGCCCTGGGGGTGGTGATTGACGCCCGCGGGCGGCCCCTGCGCCTGCCCGAGGAGGGGCGCGAGCGGCGGGCCCTGCTGTGGCGCTGGCTGGTGGCCCTCGGGGTCGAGCGGGGGCAGAGCCCCTACGCCGACGCGATCAGCGAGCCGGTCGCGCCGCCCGAGGTGCAAGAGTCGGCCCCGCCGCCCCCGCCGGCCCCCGTCACCGTGGACGAGCTGGTCGCCGAGCCGACGGGGCGGGCCGCTGCGGCGGGCGAGCCGGCCGGGCGGCGCATCTCGCTCGACGAGCTGCGGGGCGAGGAGGCCGCGCCCGAGACGCGGCCCGCCATCGAGTCCGACCTCGACGCGCTGCGGCAGACGGTCGAGGCGCCGAAGCGCCGGGGGCTGTTCGGGCGCAGGAAGTGAGCCGAGGGAGCACCCGGTGCTCCCTTGGCTGCCGGCCTACTGCTCGTCAATCGTCACGCCGAGGATCATCTCGCCGGGGGCGGCGAGGTCGGCGGGGTTCTGGGGGTCGCGCAGGGGGATGCCGTCAACGACCTCCTGGCCCTCAATCACGCGCCCGAAGATGGTGTACTGCTCGTTGAGGAACTCGGCGGGGGCCGTGGTGATGAAGAACTGCGAGCCGGCGCTGTCGGGGTCGGAGGCGCGGGCCATGGCCACGATGCCGGGCTGGTCGAAGAGGATCTGGTCGGTGAACTCGGCGGGGACGCTGTAGCCGGGGTCGCCGGCGCCGGTGCCTGTGGGGTCGCCGCCCTGGGCCATGAAGCCGGGCAGCACGCGGTGCCAGGTGAGGCCGTTGTAGAAGTTCTGGCGGGCCAGGAAGACGAAGTTGTTGACCGTCTGGGGGGCGATCTCGGGGAGGAGCTCGACGACGATGTCGCCGCGGGGCGTGGCGATCGTGGCGGTGTACTGTCTGGCCGGGTCAATGGTCAGGGGGGGCGGCGCGCTGTAGGTATAGGTAGTGGCCGTGGGCATCAGGCCCTCGGGGGGGGCGGCGGGGGCGGCCGGGGCTGTGGGCTGGGCGTCTGCGGGGGGGACGGTGGCCTGGGCACCCGCGGTGGGGGCGAAGGCGTCTGGGCTGGTGGCGGCCTGGTCGCCCGAGCGGCTGATCAGCAGGCCGGCGATCAGGCCGAGGACGAGGAGCACCACGACGGCCGAGATGATGCCCGGCAGGGGGCTGCTGGGCGGCGGGGTGGGCTTGCCCTTGGGGCGTGACTGGCTCATGGGGGGGTATCCTCCAGCGCGTACACAGGACGGGGCGCAGCACGCTGCGCCCGCACACGCGGGCATTATACACCGGCTCAGGCGAGGCGGGCCGCCAGGGCGGGCGCGCGGCGGGCCAGTTCGGCCCGCAGGCGGCCGAGGGCCAGCTCGCCCGCCTTGGCCTCGAGCATCAGGTCGAAGGGGGGCAGGCCGCGGGCGGCCAGGAGCAGGCCCTCGAGGTCGCCGGCGGCGACGAAGTCGGCGTGCTGGCCGGGCCGGGGCGGCACGACCCGGGGCGGGGCGCCGGCGCGCCCGGGCAGGAGGTGGGCCTCGCTGCGCTGGCTGCTGAGGTGGACCTCGGGGCGGGCGCCAGGCGGCCAGGTGGCGAGGGCCAGGCCGAGGGCCAGGCCCATGGGCAGCCCCTCGGGGTTGTGCAGCTCCCAGTGGAGGGCGTCGAAGACGAGGGGCACGCCGCACGCCTGGTGCAGGGCGAGCAGGGCGCCGAGGCTGGAGCCGGCGCCCTCGTGCTCGAGGGCGAGGCGGGCGCGGGCCCGCGGCGAAAGGGCCCTGTAGCGGGCGGCGAAGCGCGCGGCCGCCTGCTCGTCGCCCGCGGGGGCGCCCATGTGGGCCACCATGATGCCCTCGGGGGGGCCAGGGGGGCGCCGCGCGTCGAGGGCCTCGAGCAGCGCCGCCGTGGCCTCGACCGTTAGCGCCGCCTCGGTCGCCAGGGCCTCGTCGGCGGCGGCCAAAGTGAGGCCGAGCGGCAGGTGTACGGTGACGCGCACGTCCTCGGCGGCCAGCCGCCCGGCCAGAGCGTCCAGCTGGGCGGCCGAGTCGGCGAGCTGGCCGAAGGCGTCGGGGCCGCCGAGCGCGAGGGGCGCCCTGTAGTAGCGCACCCCGACGCTCGCCAGGTAGCCCAGCATGTCGGCCAGGCGGGCCAGGGCCAGGCTGAGGTGCGCGGCCCGGCCAGCCCCCGCCGCCAGCCCCGGCCGGCCCACCGCCCGCACCGCGAAGCCCAACCTGATCATGACGTGAACGCCGCCTTCTGAGTTGACACCAGGCCATTCCGCCATTCCGCTAACGGATAAATTCTAACACGGAACCGGAAGCGGGTCAAGGTCGGCGCGCCCTGTTCGAGCCGAGAGGCGGCAACGGCGGGCGCCCGTGCGCCCCGCCCAGAGGGCGCGCCGGCACGCTGGGCGGGCCGACCTCCTAGTGGCCGATCACATTCACGCGGCGGTGGTTGCGGGTGTAGTAGCGGACCTGGCGGGGGAGGTTGGGGTCGATCGGGGTGTCGCGCGCCGCCGCGACGATGGCCGCCGCCGCCTCGGCGACGCAGGCGCGCACGGCTGCGGCGGGGGCCCCGTCGGCGCGCAGGCGGCGCAGCTCGCTCTCCCAGGGGACGCTGCAGGTGCCGCTGGCGGCGAGGCCGACGAGGTCGGGCAGGAGCTTGCTGTGGCGCATCCAGTTGAGGCCGAGGCAGAAGGCCGTAGCCTGGCAGGGCAGGCGCTCGACCGTCAGCAGCAGCAGCTCGGCCTCGCGGGCCACGGCGAAGACGAGCAGGGCCCGGTCGCCCTCGCCCAGCTCCTCGGCGGTGCGCAGGGGCGTGGCGAGCAGCCCGGCCAGGGCCTCGGCCAGGGGGCGGGCGAGGGTGTCGGCGGCGACGACGGCCGTGAAGCGCCAGCCGGCGCTGGCCGCCAGGGCGATCAGCCGCTGGAGCGTCGTGCCGATGTCGGGGTAGCTGAAGTGGTGGTCGCGCGTCTCGCTCACGTGGAGGCCGTCGTCCGCCGCGGAGCCGAGGTAGATCACGCCGTCCTGGGCGTAGAGCTGGTCCTTGACCGTGTTGAGGGTGCGGAACTCGCGGTGGCGCTCGACCGTGTTGATATTGTCAATCACCTCGGCCTGGGCCAGGGGCGTGTTGGCGAGGATCAGCGCGCGGCCCAGGGCGGCGACGGCCTCGTCGTAGCGCCGCAGGCCGAGCAGGCAGCGGCCGAGCAGGTTGTGGACCTCCCAGTCCTCGGGGTAGCTGCTCAGAGGCAGCTGCAGATGTCTGAGGGCGTCGCCGTGCTCGCCCCGGCTCAGGTACACGAGGGCCAGCTCGAAGTGGGTGGCTGAGTCGTCTGGGGCCAGGGCCAGGCACTGCTCGAAGGCGGCCACGGCCTCGTCGAGCCGGTCCAGCTCGACCAGGACGTAGCCCAGGTTGAAGAAGGCCAGGAAGTCGCCCTCGAGGCTGGCGACGGTGCGGAAGGCGTCGGCAGCTTTGGCCAGCAGGCCGCTGCGCTGGTAGTAGAAGCCCAGGGCGTTGTGGGCCTCGCGCAGGTGCGGGTTGCTCTCGATCGCCAGCCGGTACGCGTTCACGGCCTCGTCGGTCCTGTTGGCGCGCTCCAGGGCGAGGCCGCGCTGCAGGTGGCGCAGGCCCTCGGTTCGCTTGCGGTCGTCAACCATCGCCATCCCTTTCCGAGAGACCGCCGCGCCATGGTCTCCGGTCGCCCTACAGGCCGACGGCCTGGCGCTGGAGCTCGATCAGCCGGGCCACCCCGGTGGCGGCCAGGTCGAGCAGGGCGTCCAGGCGCGCGCGGGGCACGGGCTCGCCCTCGGCGGTGCCCTGGACCTCGACGAAGGCGCCGGCGTCGGTCATGACGACGTTGCAGTCGAGGTCGGCGGCGCTGTCCTCGCCGTAGTCGAGATCGAGCAGCAGCTGCCCGCCGACGCTGCCGGCGCTCACGGCGGCCACCCCGCGCACGATCGGGCTGCGTCCGAGCCGGCCCTGGGCGACGAGGTGGGCGCAGGCGAGGGCGAGGGCCACGTAGCCGCCGGTGATCGCCGCCGTGCGCGTGCCGCCGTCGGCCTGCAGCACGTCGCAGTCCACCGTGATCATGCGCTCGCCCAGGGCCGCGAGGTCCACCGCGGCCCGCAGCGAGCGCCCGATCAGGCGCTGGATCTCCTGGGTGCGCCCGCCGGCGCCGTTGCGCTCACGGCGGGTGCGGGTGTGGGTCGCGCGCGGCAGCAGGGCGTACTCGGCGGTGACCCAGCCGCGGCCCTGGCCCCGCAGCCAGCCGGGCAGCTGCTCCTCGACGCTGGCCGCGCACAGCACGCGGGTGTTGCCGCAGACGATCAGGGCCGAGCCCTCGGCGTAGGTCGCCGCGCCAGGTGTGATCACCACCCGCCGCAGTTCGTCCGGTTGCCGGCCGTCGTTGCGCGCCATGCTGCTCCCCTCCGCTGTTGACATATCATAGCACGAGATAGTTCGGAGCGCAAAGGAAGATCTTTTAACGGGGGAACCGGGTTCCCCCATACCCCGGCCAAGGCAGCGCTGGGGAGCCGGGGTTGCCCCTACCTCGCCAAGGCAGCGCTGGGGAGCCAGGGTCCCCGGTACCCCGCCTGCGCGGGCGGGCTCTGGGGCTACAGCACGCGACGCCCGCGCCAGAGGTACCAGGCGGCGACGCTGCGGTGGGGGCGCCAGGGCTCGCCGAGGGCGCGCACGGCTGTGGCGGGCGGGGCGGCGGGCAGCTCGTAGAACTGCTGGACCGCGTAGCGCAGCCCGAGGTCGTCGGCGGGCAGCACGTCGGGGCGCCCGAGGGCGAACAGCAGGTAGATCTCGGCGGTCCAGCGGCCGACGCCCTTGATCGTGGTCAGGGCGGCGATGGCGGCCTCGTCGTCGAGCTGGGGCAG
Organism: Chloroflexaceae bacterium; assembly: GCA_035327325.1. Taxonomy (GTDB): domain Bacteria; phylum Chloroflexota; class Chloroflexia; order Chloroflexales; family Chloroflexaceae; genus CAIWXH01. The sequence continues at coordinate 8,725 of DAOLDO010000009.1, forward strand.
GGCGTCGAGGCCGCCGACCGCGGCGTGGGCCGCCAGGTCGCGCAGGTAGCGGGCCTTCTGGCCCGAGAGGCCGACGGCGCGCAGGGCCTCGTCGCCGGCGGCGAGGATAGCCGGGGGGGAGAGCTCGCCCAGGGCCGCGGCGAGCCGGCCCATGATCGCCTCGGCGGCCCTGACCGAGATCTGCTGCGAGACGATCGCGTCCACCAGGGTCACGAAGCTGTGGCCCGTCGGCTGGAGCTCGCACGGCCCCACGCCGGCGATCACGCGGGCCAGCACGGGGTCGGCGGCGGACAGGTGGGCGACGGCGGCGGCGTGGTCGGGGAGGGTGGTCATTGTGCTACAATACCACGGATTCGCCGCCGCCGAGAGGGCCTATTCAATGTATGTGATCGGCACCGCCGGCCACGTGGATCACGGCAAGTCCACCCTGGTGAAGGCCCTGACCGGGATTGACCCCGACCGCTGGGAGGAGGAGCAGCGGCGCGAGATGACGATTGACCTGGGCTTCGCCTGGCTGACCCTGCCGAGCGGGCGCAGCGTCAGCCTGGTGGACGTGCCGGGCCACGAGCGCTTCATCAAGAATATGCTGGCCGGCGTCGGCGGCTTCGACGCGGCCCTGCTGGTGGTGGCCGCCGACGAGGCCATGATGCCCCAGACCGCCGAGCACCTCGCCATCCTCGACCTGCTCGGGGTCGCCCACGGGGTCGTGGCCCTCACCAAGGCCGACCTGGTTGACGCGGACTGGGTCGAGCTGGTGCGCGAGGAGGTGGCCGAGCGCCTGCGGGGCACCAGCCTCGCCGGCGCCCCGATCGTCCCCGTCTCGGCGCGCACCGGCCTGGGCCTCGACGCGCTCCAGGCGGCCCTCGACGCCGCGCTCGACGCCACGCCCTCGCGCACGGGGGCCAGGGGCGCGCCGCGCCTGCCGGTGGACCGCTCGTTCACGATCGGCGGCTTCGGCACCGTGGTGACGGGAACGCTGATTGACGGCCCGCTGCGCGTCGGCGACGAGCTGGCGGTGCTGCCGGCGGGCCTGCAGGCGCGGGTGCGCGGGCTCCAGACCCACGGCCAGAAGGGCGACCTGGCCCTCCCCGGCACCCGCGTGGCCGTGAACCTGGCCGGCCTCCACCACAGCGAGGTGCGCCGCGGCGACGTGCTCGCCCCCCCCGGCGCCCTGCGCCCGACCACCATGCTCGACGTGCGCCTGCGCGTGCTCGCCGACGCCCCCGCCCCGATCGACCAGAACGCCGGCCTCGACCTGTTCACCGGCGCGAGCGAGGTGCGCTGCCGGCTGACCCTGCTCGACGCCGAGCGCCTCGAGCCCGGGGCCGAGGGCTGGGCCCAGCTGCGCCTCGAGCAGCCCGTGGCCGTGGCCAGGGGCGACCGCTGCATCCTGCGCGTGGCCTCGCCCAGCCGCACCGTCGCCGGCGGCAGCGTGATTGACGCCCACCCCCCGCGCCACCGCCGCTTCCGCGCCGAAGTGGTCGCCGCCCTCGAGACTCTGGCCCGCGGCGAGCCGGCCGAGTTGCTGCTCCAGGCCCTCGGCGACGGGCCGCCTCGCCCCCTGGACGAGGTGGCGGCCGCAGCCGGGGTGCCCCAGGCCCTGGCGCTCCAGCTCGCCGCCCGCCTCCGCGAGGAGGGGCGCGTCGTCGTGCTCCCCCTCGCCCCGCCGCCCTCGCTCGAGCCTGAGCGGAGCGAGGGCGGTCTCCTGGTCTCAACGGCGGGCTGGGCGAAGCTGGCCGAGCGCCTGCCCCCGACGCTGCGGGCCTACCACGGGAAGTTCCCGCTCAGGCGCGGCATCCCCCGCGAGGAGCTGCGCCAGAAGCTGCGCCTGACCCCTCGGGCCCTCGGGCCGCTGGTGGAGGAGGCCGCGCGCCGGGGGATGGTCGGCCGCGACGAGACGAGCGTCTGGCTGGCGGGGCACGACCCGCAGCCCGGCCCGGCCGAGCGGCGCGCCCTCGACGCGGCCCTGGCGGCGATGGCCCGCGCCCCCTACAGCCCGCCCGCCCCCGAGCTCGACGGCGAGCTGCTGGCCTGGGCCCTCGACAGACGCCTGCTGGTGCGGGTCAGCCCCGAGGTCTTCTTCCTGCCGCAGACCTACGACGAGCTGGTGGCCTGGGTGCGGGCGACGATCGGCGCCGAGGGCAGCGTGAGCGTGGCCGGCATGCGCGACCGCTTCGGCAGCAGCCGCAAGTACGCCCTGGCCTTGCTCGAGCACCTCGACGAGCGCAAGGTCACCCGGCGCGAGGGCGAGGGCCGCGTCCTGGCGTGATATGATAGACTGGCCCCGGGCCCCAGATAGCCGTGATGGAGATGGCCATGCCTGAGATCAACCAGCTCCGCGACGCCTTCGCCGAGCGCTACGGGATCAGACCGCGCCTGATCGTCCGCGCCCCCGGCCGGGTCAACCTGATCGGCGAGCACACCGACTACAACGAGGGCTTCGTGCTGCCGATCGCGATCGACCGGGCCACCTTTGTCGCGGCCCGCGCCCGCCCCGACACCACCATCCGGGTCTACAGCGCCAACTTCGACGAGGAGGACAGCTTCCAGCTGGAGCGGATCGAGCGCAGCGCCGAGCGCCCCTGGAGCAACTACGTGCGCGGGGTGGTCAAGGGCCTGCTCGCCCGCGACTTGCCCCTCACCGGCGCAGACCTGCTGATCGAGAGCGACGTGCCCCTCGGCAGCGGCCTCTCCTCCTCGGCCTCCCTCGAGGTCTCGGTCGGCTACGCCCTGCAGCTGCTCAACAACATCAACCTGCTCGGCGAGGAGCTGGCGCTGCTGGCCCAGGGCGCCGAGAACAGCTTTGTCGGCATGCAGTGCGGGATCATGGACCAGTTCATGGCCGCCCTGGGTCGGGCCGGCCACGCCCTGCTGCTCGACTGCCGCGACCTGAGCTACACGACCATCCCCATCCCGCCCGACGTGCGGGTCGTCGTGTGCGACAGCAACGTGCGCCACTCCCTGGTCGGCTCGGAGTACAACGAGCGCCGCGCCGCCTGCGAGGAGGCCGTGGCCCTGCTGCGCCGGCGCCTGCCCAAGATCACCGCCCTGCGCGACGTGAGCCCCGAGCAGCTTGAGGCCAACGCCGACCTGCTGCCCCCCGCCGTGCTGCCGCGGGCCCGCCACGTGGTGAGCGAGATCCGCCGCACCCTCGACGCCGCCGCGGCCCTCGAGCGGGGCGACCTGGCCGGCTTCGGCGCCCTGATGGTCGCCTCGCACGCCAGCCTGCGCGACGACTACGAGGTGAGCGTGCCCGAGATTGACGCCCTGGTCGAGATCGCCCGCGGCCTGCCCGGCTGCTACGGCTCGCGCATCACCGGCGGCGGCTTCGGCGGCAGCACCGTGAGCCTGGTCCGCACCGGCGCGGTCGAGGCTTTCGCCGAGGCCCTGGCCGCCCGCTACCAGGAGCGGATCGGGCGCGAGGCGACGGTCCTGATCTGCACGCCCTCGGAGGGCGTCAGCCGCGCCGCGCTGTACTGAGCGAGGCCCTTTATGGAACAGTCCGTCAGGCGGCGGCTCGACCTCGGCGGCCCCCTGTCGCGGGTGATCATCCCCCTGGCCTTCGGCATCACCAGGCGGGCGATGCTGCGCGCGGGGGTGAGCAGCCACGAGCGTCGCATCGAGGGCATGCTCGTGCACGCCTACCAGGCCCCGGGCAGGCCCGGCAGCGACCCCGATCTGCCGGTGGTGCTGCTCCACGGGATCGCCGACAGCGCCCTCACCTGGGCCTTCACCATGCGCGGTCTGGCCCGGGTCGGGCCGGTCTACGCGATCGACCTGCCGGGCTTCGGCCAGAGCGGCTATCCGCCCGGTCGGCGCTACGCGACGATCCGCGAGCATGTGGCGGTCGTGGCCGCCTTCATCGAGGCCGTGGTTGGCCGCCCCGCCCTCGTGGTCGGCAACTCGATGGGCGGCTGGATCGCCGGCCGCCTCGCCGAGCTCGCCCCCGAGCTCGTGCGCGGCATCGTGCTGATTGACCCGGGCGGCGCCATGCTCGCCGGCGAGGCCTCGTGGGAGCCGTTCGTGCGCACGGTCACGGTGAGCGACCTGCGCTCGGTGCGCCTGATCTACCGCCAGATGTTCGGGCGCGTCAACCCGGCCCTCTACCTGGGCCAGCGGGGCTTCCAGAACCTGTTCCTGCGCGACGCGGTGCGCCATTTCATCGAGTCGGCCGACCTGAACGACTTCTTCACCCCCGACGACCTGCGCCAGATCGGGGTGCCGGCGGCCCTGGTCTGGGGCGAATGCGATCGCTTCCTGCCCGCCGGCTCGTTCGAGTTCTTCCGCGACAACATGCCGGGGGCGAGGGTGCTGCTGCTCGAGGGCTGCGGCCACCTGCCGCAGCAGGAGCGCCCCCGCCGCGTGGCGCGCTTCGTGCGCGAGTTCGCGGCGGCGCTCCCCGGCGTCGCCCGCGCGCCGTAGTGGGCCGCCTAGCCGCCGTAGATGAAGCCGGTGATGATCAGCAGGGCGATCAGCAGCGCCGTCACCGCGATGGGGATCCAGATCCAGCTCGGCCTGCGGCCCCCCGGCGCCGCCCGCTCGACCGGCCCGGGCCGCCCGTCGGAGTCCTCTCGGTCCTGATCGTAGATGCTCACGTGTGTGCTCCTTGGGTGTGCGCAGGCGCCAGGCGCGCCTCGTCGGTTCCTCTACACAACCCGTGCCAGGAGGCCCCATGACCGCTCCTGTCGAGGCCCACCGCCTGCCCAACGGGCTGCTCGTGCTGACCCGCGAGGTCCACAGCGCCCCCGTGGCCACCAGCTGGGTCTGGTACCGGGTGGGCAGCCGCAACGAGCCCGCCGGCCAGACGGGCATCTCCCACTGGGTCGAGCACATGCTCTTCAAAGGCACGCCGACGGTGCCCAAGGGCGAGATTGACCGCCTGATCGCCCGCAACGGCGGCACCTTCAACGGCTTCACCTGGGTGGACTACACGGCCTACTACGAGACCCTGCCGGCCGACCGGATCGAGCTGGGCCTGCGTCTCGAGGCCGACCGCATGGCCAACGCCCTGTTCGACCCCGCCGAGACCGAGAGCGAGCGCACGGTGATCATCTCGGAGCTGGAGGGCTACGCCAACTACCCCGAGACCTGGCTCGACGAGGCGGTCAAGGCGATGGCCTTCACCGTGCACCCCTACCACCACCCGGTGATCGGCTACAAGAGCGACCTGCTGGCCATGACCCGCGACGAGCTGTTCCAGCACTACCAGACCTTCTACATGCCGCGCAACGCGGTGCTGGTGCTGGTGGGCGACTTCAACACCGACACGATCATGGCCCAGGTCGAGCGCCACTTCGGCGGGCTGCCGCCCGGCCCCGACCTGCCGGCCCTGCGCGCGGTCGAGCCCGAGCCCCAGGGCGAGCGCCGGGTGGTGATCCGGCGGCCCGGCCCCGCCGAGTACGTGCAGATCGGCTACCTGGCCCCCGACTGCCGCTCGCCCGACTTCGCGCCCATGGCCGTGCTCGACGCCGTGCTCAGCGGCGCCAAGTCGCCCAACTTCATGGGCGGCGGTGCCCAGACCAACCGCAGCGCCCGCATCTACAAGGCCCTGGTCGAGACCGAGCTGGCCGCCGCGGCCTGGAGCAGCTACCTCCCCTCGCGCGACCCCTTCCTCTTCGAGCTCAGCGCCACCGCCCGCGAGGACCACGGGGCCGCCGAGGTCGAGCGGGCCCTGATCGAGGAGATCGAGCGCATCCAGCAGGACGGGGTGGAGCAGGCCGAGCTGGCGCGCATCCTCAAGCAGGTGCGGGCCCAGATCGCCTACAGTCTGGAGAGTGTCACCAACCAGGCCATGCAGATCGGGATGTGGGAGGTGCTCGACAGCTACAGGCGCGTTGATACCCTGCTCGAGGACCTCGCCGCCGTGAGCGCCGATGACGTGCGCCGCGTCGCCCAGACTTACCTGACCGAGCGCCGCCGCGTCGTGGGCCACTTCGTGCCCGCCGAGGAGCAGGGGGAGGCCCGATGAGCGACAGCACCCGCGCCGGCATCGCGAGCGCGACCCGCTACGTCCTGCCGAACGGCATGGTGGCCCTGATCCACCGCAACCCGAGCACGCCCACGGTGAGCGTGCTGGGCGAGGTGCTGGCCGGCGCCGTCCACGAGCCCGCCCCGCGCTCCGGCGTGGCCGCCCTGACTGCCGCCGCCCTGATCCGCGGCGCGGGCGAGCGCAGCTTCCAGCAGATCGTGGCCGAGACCGAGGCGCGGGGCTGCAGCGTGAACGCCGGGGGCGGTCTCCATGTCAGCAGCTTCGGCGGCAAGGCCCTGGTGGAGGACCTGCCCCTGGTGCTCGACATCCTCGCCGATATGCTCGCCCGCCCCACCTTCCCCGCCAACGAGGTCGAGAAGCTGCGCGGCCAGTTCCTGATCGGCCTGCGCGAGAGCGAGCAGGAGACGGGCGCGCGGGCCATGCGGGCCGTGCGCGAGCTGCTCTACCCCGCCGAGCACCCCTACAGCCGGCTGAGCAGCGGCACCCTCGAGACGGTGCAGGCCATCGGCCGCGACGACCTGGCGGCCTTCCACGCCGGCTACAGCCCCGAGGGCGCCACGATCGCCGTGGTCGGCGACGTCGAGCCCGCCGCCGTGATCGAGGCCCTCGAGGCGCGCTTCGGGCCCTGGGCCCCCGGGCCGGCGCCGCGCCTGGAGCTCCCCCCGGTGCCGCCCCTGGCCGAGGTGCGGCGGCGCGAGATCGCGATGAGCGGCAAGGTGCAGGCCGATCTGGTCTGGGCGGTCCACGGCCTGGCTCGCACCGACCCCGACTACTACGCCGCGATGATGGCCAACCTGATCCTCGGGCGCCTGGGCATGGGCGGCCGGCTCGGCGAGAACGTGCGCGAGAACCAGGGCATGGCCTACTACTGCTACAGCGGCCTCGAGGCCGACCTGGGGGCGGGGCCCTGGCTGGCGGTGGCGGGGGTCAGCCCCGACAACGTCGAGCGGGCGGTCGAGGCCGTGCTCCACGAGGTGCGCCGCTTCGCCGCCGAGGGGCCGACCGCGCAGGAGTTGGCCGACGCCCGCGACTTCCGCACCGGCAGCATCGTGCTCGGCCTGGAGACCAACGACGGGATCGCGGGCACGCTGCTGGCGATCGAGCGCTTCGGGCTCGGGCTCGACTTCATCGCCCGCTACCCGGCCTTGATCGGCGCGATCTCCGCCGAGCAGATCGTCGCCGCGGCCCGGCGCTACCTCTCGACCGATGCCTACGCCCTGGCCGTGGCCGGGCCGCCCGCGGGTGGCGCGGGGCTCGCTGGAGGTGGGCGATGATCATGAGCGGGGCCCGCGATGCGGTGCTCGACGCCGTGCAGCCCGTGAGCATCCACGGCACGATCCTCTACGACCTGGCCTACACCCACGTCGGCGAGGCCCAGCAGCGGCGGGCGCGCCTCGGCGCCGAGAGCGTCTACGCCGACCCGCGGCCCGGCGACCCGGTCCGGGTCAGCTACCTGATGAATGTCGCCACGAGCGTGGAGCGGCGCTAGACGAGCGTCCGAGCTACAACCGCATCTGTCCCGGGCGCCCACGCCGGGGCGCCTGGACTGCCGCTGGCGGGCGTAAGGGCGGCCCAGCGTGGCCGCTCCGGCGTGCCACGGGCGTGGAGCGACCCCCTGGCCGCTACGGCCCGTTCAGCTCGCGCTCCCGCGAGATACCGCCGAGCCAGAAGCCCTGGCTGAGGCTGCCGCCGAGGATGGTGGGGGCCGCGGGGTTGGGCTCGACCAGGGCCCGCAAGCGCGCGACGGCGGCGGTGAGCAGGGCGAGATTGTCGCGGCTACCCTGCCCCCAGACCTGCTCGAGCAGCAGCGGGGCGGGGCAGGCGTAGCCCGGTCTGGCCGCCAGGGTGGCGAGCAGGGCGAACTCCTCGGGGCTGAGGGGTAGGGGCACGCCCTCGCGGGTGGCCTGGCGCGCGTGGGGGTCAATGGTCAGGGGGCCGAAGCTGAGGCTGTGCCCCAGGGTGCGCTCGCGCCGCCTGAGCTGGGCGCGCACGCGGGCGAGTAGCTCGTCGGTGCGGAAGGGGCGCTGCACATAGTCGTCGGCGCCGAGCTCGAGGGCGGCGACGACGAGGCGGTCGTCCCGGGCGGGGCCGATCACCACGAGCGGGCACGAGCAGGCAGCCCTGATCGCCGGCAGGTGCTCCAGCTCGTCGGCGCCCGGCACGTCGAGGATCACCAGGTCGATCGACCGGCTCAGCGTGTCGAGCAGCGCGGCGAGCCCCGCCGCCGTGCGGACGATGTAGCCCAGGCCCTCGAGGATCGGCACGAGGTGCGACTCGGGGCCCGCATCAAACCTGGCGATCAGAACAGTGAAGGCAAGGCCCATGTGGGCTCTCCGCGACGCGCCGAGGCCAGTTGATGCAGAGACGGTTTAGGCGGGGAATCGTTCCTCGATAATAGCACATCGCTGCATTACTACCAGTGACAGTACTGTCATCGCGCCCCTCAGGGCGTGGGGGCGCTCGCCGGCGCGGCGGGGCAGGGGCCCGGGGCGGCGGGGACGACCACCACCTGCACGTCGTCGAGCAGCCCGATGAACTGGCGCAGGGCCAGCTCGGCCTGCTCGGTGGCCTTGATAAGGATGCCGTCCTCGCAGGCGGCGGCGAGGATCTGCTGCTCGGCCTGCTGCCGCGCCAGGGTCTCGAGGTCCTTGTTCTCGGGGGCGAAGAGCCCACGGTCGCGGCTGTAGACCCGGGTGCGCTGGCTGTCGAGGTTGGCCCGGAAGATCTGGGCCGGGGGGAGCCGCAGGGTCACGGTCTGCCCATCGGGCGAGACGGTCACCGCGTCGGGCGAGAGGGCGCCCAGGTCCACCCCGGCGTCAACCGTGCCGTGGGCGATCAGCAGCAGCTCGTCGCCGGCGAGGAAGTCGCCCACGACGGGGATGTTGCTGCCCTGGCGCACGTCAATCACAGTCTGGATGGTGTACGAGGCGGTCTCGAGGCGGCTGAGCTGCCGGACGCGCTGCACCACCGCGGCGCCGGTGACCACGCGGGGCGTGGGCGTGATGACGATCTCGCGCACGTCGGGGAGCTGGGGAACGCCCTGGAAGAGGCCGCCGAGCGCCTGGCTGAAGAGCAGGGCCCCGATCAGCAGGCCCGCGATGAGGGCGAGGGAGCCGTAGAGCAGCACCTGACCACAGCCCGGGCCGCCCCGGTCGTAGCCGGCGGCGGGCCGGCCGTAGCCCTGGTAGCCCCCGCCGAAGCCGCGCGGGCGCTCCTCTTCCTCCTCCTCGTAGCCGGCGCGGAGCTCGAGCTCGTCGGGCACCTCCTCGCCGCGGGCCTTGCGCAGGCGCCGCTCCATCATGCTCTCGCGCTGGCTTTCGTCGTTGCGCATGGGCTACACCTTTGCCCCCACGTGGATGGCGACGGCGCCGAGCCCGTAGAGGCGGTAGGTGACGTGGCGCCAGCCGGCCTCGGCCATAATCCGGGCCAGGGCCTCGGGCGAGGGGAAGGCGCGGGCCGACTGGGGGAGGTAGGTGTAGGCGCGCCGGTCGCCGCCGAGCAGCTGGCCGATCATGGGCACCACGCCCTCGAAGTAGAGCCTGTGGCCGAGGCGCACGAGGGGGTTGCGCGGGCGGGCCACCTCGAGGCAGGCCACCACGCCGCCGGGGCGGGCGACGCGGTGCATCTCGGTGAATGCCTGCCTGATGTCGGTCACGTTGCGCATCACGAAGCCCGTGGTGATCGCGTCGAAGCTCGCGTCGGGGAAAGGCAGGCGCAGGGCGTCGCCGCCGACGAAGGCGGCGCGGGTCGGCCAGAGGCCGGTGAGCTTGGGCTGGCCGGCGACCATCATGGGCAGGGTGAAGTCCACCCCGACGCTGAAGCCGTCGCGGCTCCAGGCGGCGAGCAGGGGCAGGAAGTCGCCGGTGCCGGTGCCGACGTCGAGGGAGCGGCCGCCCACGGGCGGGGCCACCTGCTCGACGACCCGGCGGCGCCAGCCCTGGTCGAGCCCGAAGGTCATCACCCGGTTGACGCGGTCGTAGCCGGGCGCGATGCGGGCGAACATACGCTCGACGTAGGTGGCCTTCTCTTCGCTGGGGGGGAGCACGCTCATAACGCTCATTCTAGTCTGGGAAGAAGCCCCGCGGTTCGCCCATGCCGCGGGCCGCGCCGAGGGCGGCCATCAGCTTGACGCGGGCCTTGGGGCCGCTGAGGTTGTGGGCGAACAGCACACCGAGGCGCCGCAGGTCGTGGAAGGCGCCGACGGAGCCGTACTCGTCGCCGAGGCCGCCGGCGCCGGAGCGCGACGCGATCAGCACGGCGGTGCGCCGCTCCATGGCCTCGGCCAGGTGGGGCAGCCACCAGGGCGGCACGCGCCCGCCGCCGAAAGCCTCGATCACGACCCCCGCGACGCCGTCCTCGACGCTGTGGCGCAGCAGGCGCACGGCGTCCGCCACCGACGGGCCGCGCCTGGTCGCAATGGTTCCACCAGCGGTGATGACGAGGATGTGTGGCATCGGCTTCCCCCTAGACGTCCCTGCGCGCGGCCCAGAAGATGCGCTGGGCCGCCGGCCCCGGCGGGCTGAGCGTGAAGCTGTCGTAGCGGCCCTCGACCCGCAGGCCCGCCCGCTCGAGCAGGGCCTCGACCAGCTCGGGCGCGTAGGCCCGCTCGACGTGCAGCTCGTCGAAGCGCTCGTAGCCGGCCCCGTCGTCGCCGACGAAGCCCGTGAGCAGCATCGCGTTGGTCCCCCCCGCGGGCTCGAAGACGCTGCGCTCGATCTGCACGTAGCCGTCCTGCTCGCGCACCGCGCACTCGCCCCACTCGTACTCGAGGAAGTGGCGGGTGTTCATGTCGGCCACGTAGAGCCCCCCTGGCGCCAGGGCCCTGGCCGCCTCGGCGAAGGCCGCGGCGAGGGCCGCCTCGTCGAGCAGGTAGTTCAGGCTGTCGTAGGTGCAGGTGGCCAGGTCGAAGGCCCCGGGGGGGACGCCCGGGCCCAGGCTGGTCATGTCGGCCTGGACGAAGCGCACCCGCCCCGCCGCCGGGGCGCCGGCCAGTTTGGCGGCGGCCTCGGCGAGCATCGCGGGCGAGGCGTCCACCCCCGTCACCTCCCAGCCGTCGTCGGCCAGCAGCATGGCCAGGGTGCCGGTGCCGCAGGCCAGGTCGAGGGCGCGCCGGCCGGGCGCGGGGTGGCGGGCCAGCAGCTCGCGCAGGTAGATGTGCACGAGCAGGGCGAAGCGCACCTGGCCGCTGGCGTCGTAGGCGGGCGCGTAGCGCGCGTAGGGCGGGCTGAGCTGTGGCCCCCGGGCGCCCACCTCAGAGGCCCCCGCTGCGGACCATCAGCTCCTCGAGGGAGAGGCCGTAGATCTGCGGGGGCGCGACGCCCAGCTCGGCCAGGTGGCTGGCGATCTGGCTGCGGTGGTGTACCTCGTGCTCGACCATCAGCATGAGCACGCGCCAGACGGCCACCGGCCGCCCGTCGAGGGCGGGCCGCTCGTCGCGCAGGGCCTCGTCGTCGAGGGCGCCGAGGGCGGCCACGGCGTCGGCGTGGACCGCGGCGAGGTGGGCCATGGCCTCGGCGTGGGTGGCGCCGCGCTCGCGCTCGTGGCCCGGGTAGGCCCAGCGGCCGGCCGCGGCGACGCCGACGAACATCTGCTCGGCGGCCGCGATGTGGCGGACCAGGTCGCCGAAGCTCAACTCGCCGGGGCGCGGCGCCCAGTCAATCTGCTCAGAGGGGACGGCGCGACAGTAGTGCAGGGTGCGCCGCCTGACCGTCTCGAAGTAGGCGATGAAGCTGTCAATGCGGTCAATCATCCTGCCCTCGCTGTGGCCACGGGCCCTGCCGTATTGTAGCACGCCGGCTTCACCGGCGCCCCTAGGGGCCCGCGCCGCCCCCCTCGCCTATGCTCCCGAGGGGGTACCAGAACGAGACGACGAAGCCCACCAGGATGTGCTCGAGGTTGATCAGCAGGAAGAGCGCCGAGAGCGTCAGGGCCTGCTCGGCGCTGTAGCCGTAGGGCCGCAGGATTGCGATCAGCACCGCGTCACGGATGCCCACGCCCGCGATCGAGATCGGCAGCACCTGGAGCACCGCGATCAGGGCCGAGGCGCCCACCACGACGTAAAGCGGCACCCGGTCGAGGCCGAGGGCCAGGAAGAGCAGCCAGAGGCGCAGGAAGGTGAAGCAGGCCGAGAGCAGCGAGGCGGCCACGATGGCGACCATGGGCCCGGGGCGCAGGGCCAGGCCGCTCAGCTGGCTGTTCCAGCGCGCCAGGCTCGCGGTGAGGCCGGGGGCCACCCTGGGCAGGGCGACCGTCAGCGACCACTGGCGCGGCCCGCGGGCCAGCAGCACGACGGTCAGGGTTACGAGGCCCGCGCCCATGCCCGCCACGAGCAGGCCCTGGAGCTCGCGGCTGGGCAGCAGCTGGCCCAGGGCGAAGATGCCGACCGTGGCCAGGGCCGCCATCACCAGCAGGTCGAAGAGCCGGTCGAGCACCACGCTGAGCGTGGCCGGCGCCAGTGGCTGCCCGCGGTCGCGCAGGTAGACCGCCTTAAGCAGGTCGCCGGCCTGCCCGGGGGTGGTGGCCCCGTAGAACAGGCCCACGGTGTAGAGGGCGCAGGCGGTGGGCAGGTCGAGGCCGAGGCCCATCTCGCGCAGGATGCGCACCCAGCGCCACGACTTGATGATCACGAAGGGCGGCATGAGCAGCAGCGAGAGGGCGATCGGCCAGAGCAGGGCGCCGCTCAGGGTGGCCCAGAGCTGCCCCAGGTCGGCGTTGAGCAGGAAGAGGATGAGCAGGGCCGGGCCGAGCAGCCGCAGGAGCCAGGGGAGGAGCTTTTTCATACGGGGGCGTGGGCGCCTACTGGTCCCTCCGCTGGAAGCGCAGGGCGGCGATCTGCTCGGCGAGCAGGCCGAACATGAAGACGATGATGCCGCCGACGAACAGGGCCGCGGTGGCGTTGGGAATCTTGAGCCAGACGCCGCTCACGGCGACGCTGGCGAGGTAGGCGAGCAGGCTGAGGGCGAACATGGCGACGGACAGGGGGAAGTAGACGCGCAGGGGCGAGAAGAGCGAGATCATGCGCAGGATGATCAGGCCGAACCTCACCCCGTTCCGGGCGAGCTTCTGGCCGCTCTGGCCGCCGCCGCGGCGCCGCCCCTCGATGGTGACGAAGCCGACGCCGTAGCCGGCCTTGAGCAGGGCCAGGGTGCTGGTGGTGGGGTAGGAGTAGCGGTTGGGCAGCAGGTGGATGAACTCCATGATCACGTCGCGGCGCATGGCCCTGTAGCCGCTGGTCAGGTCGCGCACCTCGCCCTCGACCAGGTAGGCGCCGAGGGCGTCGAGGGCCCGGTTGCCCAGGCGCCTGGCCAGGGTGTCGCCCTGGGTCTCGCGGGTGCGGGCGCCGACCACCATGTCGTGGCCGTCGGCGACGCCGCCGAGGATGGCCGGGATGTAGCGCGGGTCCATCTGGCCGTCGGCGTCCATCAGCAGCACCACCTCGCCCGAGGCGCGGCGGATACCGGTCTTCACGGCGGCGCCATTGCCGCGGTTGGCGGGGTGGCGCTCGACCCGGGCCCCCCCCTCGGCCGCCCGGGCCGCCGTGTCGTCGGCCGAGGCGTCGTCCACGACCAGGACCTCGGCCTCGGGCAGGGCCTCGCGCACCCGCCCCACGACGGCGGCGATGCCGTGGCCCTCGTTGTAGGCGGGGATGACCACCGTGACGGTGAATGGGTAGCGCCGCGGGGCGGCGGGGGCTTGGACTGCGTCAATGACCTCTGCGCTCATGCTGTTCCTCGTGGGGCCGGCGTCCCTCAGATCCCTGCTTTTTGTGAGGGGGCCGCCGCCGGCCCCCTCGCCCCCCCCCCCCCGGGGGGGGGTGCCCCCCCCCCCCC
>DAOLDO010000010.1:0-22514 GCA_035327325.1 Chloroflexaceae bacterium
CGCCGAGCAGCATCCCCGCCGCCACCGCCACCTGGCCGAGTGTGAGCACCCAGGCCACGGGGCGGTACCAGGGAATCGCGAAGTGGCGCAGGTAGGCCGCCGAGAAGCTGTCGGGGTCAATCTCGGCCAGGCGCCGCACGAAGTGCTCGCGCATCACCGGGCTGGTCAGCCACCCCCGCGTCGTCTTGTGGTACGCGCCGTACAGAAAGAACGCCCCGAAACCGTACCGCAGCGCCAGAACGCCACCTCGCAGCAGACGCGTGCTCACCGGGCCCTCCATGCTGAATGTTTGCCTCGACACGGCGCTATTGTAGCCGCGCCCCCGGCGGGCGAACGCGAAGAACCTCTCAACCTGGGCGGGCGATCTGAATACTGTGATCAGCTGTGGTACGCCGTCGCCCTTATAATTGGCCCGGAGCGACCAGACAGCGGCGCCACGGCGCGCCAGGGGAAGCGCTATGAGCAGCCAGGACAGCCGGCCACGCCAGGGCGACCTGCTCGTCGTTGACGATACCTCGGCCAATCTGCGCCTGCTCGCCCAGGTGCTCCAGGACGCGGGTCACAGGGTCAGGGCGGTCATGACGGGGGCCAGGGCCCTCGCCGCCGCCCGCCAGTCCCCCCCCGACCTGGTGCTCCTCGACCTGCGCCTGCCCGACACCGACGGCGTGCGGCTCTGCGCCGAGCTCAAGGCCGACCCGCAGACGGCCCAGGTGCCGGTGATCTTTATCAGCGCCTTCGACGAGCCGGAGGCCAAGATGAGCGCCTTCGCCGCCGGCGGCGTGGACTACGTCGTCAAGCCGATCAACCCCGACGAGGTCCTCGCCCGCGTCGCCACTCACCTGGCTCTGCGCGACCTGCATCTCCAGCTCCAGCTGGCCAACGGCTCGATGCAGCGCCAGCTGGCCGAGCTGGCCAGGGCCAACGCCGACCTGCAGCGTCAGATCGGGCTGCGCCAGAACGCCGAGGCGGCCGCCGCCCAGCTCCTCGCACAGGAACGCCAGCGCGCCAGACGCCTCGACGCTCTCCGCGACGCCATGACCGGCATCTCCGGCGCCCTCGACCTGGCGAGCGTGCGCGAGGCGGTGCTTGAGCGGGCCACCGGGCTGCTCGGCGCCGACTGGGGCGCCCTGGCCGAGCCGCTCCCCTCGGGCCGGCACCTGCGCGTGGCCGCCCTGCGCGGGCTGCCCCAGGGCCTCGGCGGCGTGGCCGTGCCGTACGACAGCGGCCTGCTCGGCGAGGCCGCCGCCTCCAGGCGCATCGTCAACAGCACCAATCCCTCCGAGCCGCTCCTGCGCACGGGCGTGGCTCTGGCCGCGCCCCTCGTCGCCGGCGACAACCTCGAGGCGGTGATCATGGTCGCCAGGCCCTCGGCCGCCCGCCCCTTCGACGGCGAGGAGGAGCAGCTCCTCGACCTCTTCGCCAGGCAGGCCGCCACCGCCCTCCAGAACGCCCGCCTCTTCGAGGAGGTGCGCCAGCTCGCCCGCACCGACCCCCTCACCGGCCTCGCCAACAGGCGCCACTTCTTCGAGCTGGCCCAGCGCGAGCTCGAGCGCGTCCGCCGCGTCCGCGGCACCATGGCGGTCATCCTGCTCGACATTGACCACTTCAAGCAGGTCAACGACACCTTCGGCCACCAGTCGGGCGACACCGCCCTGCGCGCCGTGGCCGACCTCCTGCGCGAGGGCCTGCGCGCCGCCGACGTCAGCGCCCGCTTCGGCGGCGAAGAGCTCGTGGTCCTCCTACCCGACACCGACCTCGTCCAGGCGACGGCCGTCGCCGAGCGCCTGCGCCAGGTCGTCAGCGCCCTGAGCCTGTCCACCGAGCGGGGCACCCTCAGCCTCACCGCAAGCTTCGGCGTGGCCGCCGTCGCCGACGAGCAGCCCGGCATCAGCCTCGACGCCCTCCTCGCCCGCGCCGATGAGGCGTGCTACACTGCGAAGAGCTATGGCCGCGACTGCGTCGTCGCATGGCCCGGGCTCGCCGCAGCAATGAGCGATGACCAGCGCCAACCTTGACCCGGCCCTCGCGGCCCTCTGCGCCGAGGCCGAGGCCGCCCGCGCCGCCGGCGACCTGCCCGCGGCAGCCTTCGCCTACGCCATCGCCGTCGGCATGCTGCCGCCCGCCGGGGCCGACGAGATCGCCTACGAGCTGCGCCTCGCCCGGGCCACCTGCCTGCACGGCGCGGGCGACTTCGCCGCCGAGGCCGAGGAGCTCGCCCAGCTCGAGGCCCTGGTGGCCCGCCACCCCGACCAGGCCCGCCGGGTCACCCTGGCCCTGCGCCGCGCCGCCCTGCTGATCGTCTGCGGCGACGCCGCGGCCGCCCAGCTCCTCGCCGCCACCGCCCTGGCCGAGGCCCACATCGCCGGGGGCGCCCTCGAGGCCGAGAGCCTGTTCATCCTGGCCGAGGCCGCCTACTACCTCAACGACTTCGCCACCGCCAGGGCCCGCGCCGAGCGCGCGATCGCCGCCTACATGGCCCTCGGCGATATGCGCGGCGAGGCCTACGCCCGCCGCGTCCTCGGCCTCGCCATGCTCAGCACCGGCGGCGACGGCATGCCCCAGCTCCAGACCTCCCTCGAGCTCAGCCGGGCCATCGGCGACCGCGCCGGCGAGGCCCTCAGCCTCAACGCGATCGGCATCGGTACCGCCGACCGGGCCCAGGCTCGCTCGGTCTACATGCAGGGCCTGGCCATCGCCGAGACCAGCGGCGACCGCGAGAGCGAGGCCGTGCTCGCCAACAACCTCGGCACCGTCTACCTCGCCCTCGGCCTCTACGGCCAGGCCCGATCCTACGCCGGCCGCGCCGTGCGCCTGGCCCGCGCCCTCGACGCCCACGACATGCTCGCCGCCTTCCTCGAGACCCTCGGGCGCGCCTTCGGCGGCCTCGGGCAGCACGACCGCGCCCGCGCCGCCCTGCGCGAGGCGTTCACCCTGGCCGAGTCGATCGGCAACCGCGGCACCGCGGCCCTCAGCCTGATCTGCCTGGCCCGCAGCGCCCTCGACGAGGGCCGGCACGCCGAGGCCGCCCGCGACCTCGAGCGCGCCGCCGCCCTCAGCGCCTCGATCGGCGCCCGCGCCGACGAGGCCGCCGCCCTGGCCTGGCGCGCCGCCGCTCACCTCCTGGCCGGCGAGCCCGCAGACGCCCGGGCTGCCTCCGCTCGCGCCGTGGCTCTGCTCCAGCCCGGGCGGGCCGGCGGCGAGTTCCCGCCCCAGGAGGTCTGGTGGCAGCGCTACAGGGCCCTCACCGCCCTGTCCCCCGGCGCCCCCGCCCCCCCCGCCGAGGCCGTGGAGGCCCTGCGCCAGGCCCGCGACATGATGTACGCCGCCATCGCCTCGCTCAGCGACCCCGGGCTGCGCCGCAGCTACCTCGGCCGCGTCCAGGTCAACCGGGCCATCCTCGACGCCCTCGCCACCCACGAGGACCCGGCTGCCCTCGCGCCGCCCGTCCCCCCCCCCGTCAGCCACGGCGGGCTCCAGGACCAGATGACCCGCCTGCTTGGCATCGCCGCCCGCCTCAACGACCTGCGCGACGCCGCGGCCCTCCGCGAGATGCTGCTCGACGAGCTGGTCGAGCTGTGCGGCGCCGAGCGCCTGTTGCTGCTGGTGGGCCCCAGCCTCGAGATGCCCGAGGCCCTGATCGCCCGCGGCGTCTCCCCCGCCCTCGTCGAACCCTTGCGCGCCGCAGTCATGCCGGCCCTGCGCGAGGCCCTGCGCCGCCGCCGCGCCCTCACCTTCGACGGCCCCGACGACCCCGACGACCACGCCCCACTCGCCCTGCGCCCCCGCTCGGCCTTCGCCATCCCCCTGATCAGCGGCGCCCGCACCGTCGGCGCCTTCTACGCCGACGTGCGCGCCTTCTTCGGGCCATTCACCGCGAGCGACCTCCAACAAAACAACCAACACACCATCCAAGGCGCCACCCCCCTCGAGAACGCCCCCCTCTACCCCCAGACTCTCAAGGCCAAGGAGGAGCTGGAGCGCCAGGTGGCGGAGCGCACCGCCGACCTGCGCGCCGCCAACCTCGCCCTCACCGAGCGCGCCGCCGAGGCGCAGGCCGCACGCGCCGCCGCCGAGGCCGCCTACGCCGCCAAGACCGTCTTCCTCGCCAACATCAGCCACGAGCTGCGCACCCCCCTCAACGCCGTGATCGGCTTCGCTCAGGTCCTCCAGCGCGACCAGGGCTTCAGCGAGCGCCAGCGCGAGCTGCTCGGCATCATCGGGCGCAGCGGCGACCACCTCCTCGGCCTGATCAACGACGTGCTCGAGCTCTCCAAGATCGAGGCCGGCCGCCTCGGCATCAGCCCCGCCCCCTTCGACCTCCACGCCGCCCTGGCCGACCTCGAGGGCCTCTTCCGCCTGCGCGCCGAGACCAGGCAGCTCGAGTTCGCCGTCACCATCGCCCCCGACGTGCCCCGCTACGTCCTCGGCGACGAGGGCCGCCTCCGTCAGGTGCTGATCAACCTGGTCGGCAACGCCCTGAAGTTCACCCACGCCGGCCGCGTCGCCGTCGAGGCCGAGGCCGAGCCCGACGGCGCCCACCAGCGCCTCCGCATCGCCGTCTCCGACACGGGCGACGGTATGGGCCCCGACGAGCTCGAGTCCCTGTTCCGCCCCTTCATGCAGACCGAGAGCGGCCGCCGCTCCCAGGAGGGCACCGGCCTCGGCCTGGCCCTCAGCCGCCAGCTGGCCCGCCTGATGGACGGCGACATCACCGTCAGCAGCCGGCCCGGCGTCGGCTCGCGCTTCGTCGTCGAGCTCCTGGTTGACCAGGCCCCGCCGCCCAGCGAGCCCCGCCGCACCAGCCAGATCGTCGGCCTGGTGACGGCCGGCCGCCGCTACAGGGTCCTCGTGGCCGACGAGCGCTGGCAGGCCCGCAGGCTCCTCGCCGAGTGGCTCGCCGAGGCCGGCGTCGAGGCCCGCGAGGCCACCGACGGCGCCCAGGCCCTCGCCACCTGGGCCGCCTGGCGCCCCCACATCGCCCTGCTCGACGCCGATCTGCCCATCGTAGACGGCCTCGAGGCCGCCCGGCGCATCAGGGAGAGCCCGGGCGGCCGCGCTACCGTCGTCGTCGCCATGGCCGCGCACCAGCCCGACGGCTGGGCCGACCCGCTCTGCGACGACCTCCTGTCCCAGCCCGTCGGCCGCGACGCCCTGCTGACCTGCGTCGCCCGCCACCTCGGCATTGACCTGCGCTACGCCGACGACGCGCAGCCGGCCGACCTGGAGCCCCTCACCAGGTCGCACCTGGAGGAGCTGCCGGCCCGCCTGCGCGCCGAGCTGGCCGCCGCGGCGGCGACCAGCGACCCCGCCGCCGTGGCCGCCGCCCTCGCCCGGGTCAGCGCCGGCTGGCCCGAGCTTGGCCGGCGCCTCGGCGCCCTGGCCGACGAGTTCCAGTTCGAGACGATCGAGCTGCTGACAGCGGAAGGCGACCAGTGCTGACCACCGACGACTACATGGCCCTGCCCCCCGGCAGGCCCGACCTGCGGGCCCCGTACGGCGACCACCCCGACCAGTTCGGCGAGCTCTACCTGCCGCCGGGCGCCGGCCCCCACCCGCCCGTGGTGCTGGTCCACGGCGGCTGCTGGCGCGCGCAGTACGGGCTGGCGCCCCTCGGCCCCCTCTGCGAGGCCCTGCGCGCCGCCGGCTACGCCGTCTGGAGCCTGGAGTACCGGCGCATCGGCGGCGGGGGCGGCTGGCCCGCGACGTTCGCCGACGTCGCCGCCGGCGCCGATGCCCTGCACGGCCTCGCCGCCCCCCTCGACCTCGGGCGCGTCGTCGCGGCGGGCCACTCGGCCGGCGGCCAGCTCGCCCTCTGGCTGGCCGCCCGCCCCCGCCTGCCCCGGGCAAGCGCCCTCTGGGCAGCCGACCCCCTGCCGATCAGGGGCGTCCTGGCCCTGGCGGCCCTCGCCGACCTCGCCGCGGCCGCCGGACGCGCCCTCTGCGGCACTGCCGTGCCCGAGCTCCTTGGCGGGTCGCCCGCCGAGCGACCCGAGCGCTACGCCGAGGCCTCGCCCGCCGCGCTGCTGCCCCTGGGCCTGCCCCACGTCCACCTCGTCGGCGCGGCCGACCCCATCGTGCCGCCCGACTACCTCGCCGCTTTCGTGGCCGCGGCGCGTGCCGCCGGCGACGACGCCTCCCTCACCGTGCTGCCTGCCGCCGGCCACTTCGAGGTGGTCGCCCCCGCGCCGCCGGCCTGGGACGAGCTGCTGGCGGCGCTGCGGGGGCTCGGCGCCTGACAACGATCAGGCCGGAGCATCGTGGCGCGATGCTCCGGCCTGCAAGCGTGTGGGGTCCCGCTCGTCGCGCTCAGCCCTCCCCGAAGTTCTCCTCGACCAGCTTGCTGAGGGCGTCGAGGGCCGCCGCCGCGTCGTCGCCCTCGGCCCGCACGAGGATGCGGTGACCCGACGCGACGCCCAGCTTCATCACGTCCACGATGCTCTTGGCGTTGCCCTCGGGGCGCTCGGACCGGTCGAGGTTACGCACGCGTACCGCCGAGCTGAAGCGCCCCGCCGTCTGCACGAACTCTTTGGCCGGGCGCATGTGCAGCCCCACCTTGTTGAAGACCGTCAGCGTCGCCTCGGCCGCTCCCGGCGCGGGCGCCGCAGACTCGGGGGGCGCCGACTGCGCTTCGGGCGGGCGGGCCGCCCCCACGCCCTTGGTCTCCAGGGCCCTGGCCGCCGTGTCCGCCACCTGCTCGAGCGAGCTGCCAGGCCGCGTGGCCTCGACGGCGGCCACCAGGGCGCCCTCGACCAGGGGCGCGCCGCTGATCAGAAAGCGCACCCCGCTCATTTCAAGGGCCATCTCGGCGCTCATCACGGCGCTGCCCATGTCAACCAGGGCCAGCACCGCGTCCACCCCCTTCAGCTCGTCGAGGGCCTTGAGGATCAGGTCGGCCGAGGTGCCGAGGTGGCCGTCGTGGGTGCCTCCCGCCGCGGCGATCGGCACCTGGCCCTTGGCCATCTGGTCGGCGAGCTCTTTCACGCCCCGGGCCACGGCGGCGCTGTGAGAGATGATCAGGAGACCGATCATACGTATGTCCGTCTGAACGGGCTAGAGCCCATAGGCCTCGGCGAGGATCTCGATCGGGTGCTTGCTGGGGACGCCCGTGGCGCCGGTGATCTGCCACCGGCAGGTCTCGCTGTCACACAGGGCCAGGTCGGACCCCGAGCCCTTCACGAAGGCGAAGAGGTCGGCGCCGACGTCCATCGCGATCTGGTACTTCTCCTTCTTCAGGCCATACGTGCCCGCGATGCCGCAGCAGTCGGCCCTGCTGTCCTCCAACTGCAATCCCGGGACCAGAGCCAGGACGTCCATGGCCGGCTTGCCCAGCCTGTGGGCCCGGTACTGGCAGGGCGGGTGGTAGGGCAGGCGGCGCTCCATCGGCCGGAAGTCGGTCTTCAGCTCGCCGCGCTCGGCCAGGTCGCGCAGGAACTCGAAGATGTCGTAGGTGCCCACCGCCACGGCCCGCACGTCCTCGCTGTGCAGGCCCAGGATCTCGGGCGCCTCCTCCTTGAGGGTCAGGGTGCAGCTGGTGCTGGTGCCGACGACCGGGATGCCCTGGCGCACGTAGGGCAGCAGCTTGCGCACGTTGCCCATGTGGTAGCTGGTGGCCGCCTTGAAGTCGCCGTTGGAGATCAGGGGCAGGCCGCAGCAGTTCTGCTCGGCGAGGATGACCTCGAAGCCGTTGTGCTCGAGCACCGCCACCGCCGCCTGGCCCACCCGCGGCTCGTAGTGCTGGGTCGCGCAGCCGTGGAAGTAGACCACCTGGCGCTTCGCCGCTGGCCGGACCGCGCCGTTCGCCGACGAGGACTGGGCCGCCACGGGGCCGCCCGCGCCCTGCGCGTTGCGGCGCTTGAACCACGAGCGGAAGCGGTAGGTGCTGGCCATGGGCAGGGGCGCCTTGCGGTGGATGCCCATGAGCTGCTCGATCGCCCAGCGCACCGGGGGCAGCTTCAGGCCGAGGTTGACCAGGGGCGCCTGGGGCCCCGAGCTGAGCGTGCCGACCAGCTCCGAGCGGGCGACGATCCAGTTGCGGAAGGGCAGGCCCCGCTCGGCCACGATCTGGCCGCGGGCGCGGGCGTTGAGCTCGGCGATGCGCACGCCCGTCGGGCAGACCTGGTTGCAGACCCGGCAGCCCGAGCAGTAGTCCACCGAGTCGTCGGGCACCGGCTGGCCCTCGCGGCGGAAGCGCTGGGCCTGGGGGCCGACGTACTTGGGCCCGGGGAACTTGTCGGTCACCGCGGCCACGGGGCAGGCCGCCGTGCAGATATTGCACTTGATGCAGTGGTCGAGCGACTGGGTGAGCGAGAGCTCGATATGATCCATCGTCGTCATAGCTGCCCCGCGGCGAAGCCCGTGGCGACAGCCACTCCTTCTAGGCATCCCTCCCGGATCGGGTCGAAGCCGGCGAGGGCCGAGCCGGCGACGGCGACATTCTCGTAGACGACCCGCCCGCCCGCGTCCAGCGGGCGCAGCCGCTCGTCGGCGGCGACCCCGGACTTAAAGATCTGGTGGCCGCCCTCGTCGAGGAAGCGCTGGGCGAACCACTCGCCGCGCCCCGAGGGGGCGCGCACCGGCAGGCCGAGGGCCGTCTCGCGCAGCTCGCCCGTGGGCTCGGCCCGCAGGCCGCCCCCGACGATCCCGCCCGTGGCCAGCACCCAGCGCCTGGCGGTGTGGCGCTGCTCGCGGGCCGCGGCCTCGCTGTAGACGGCGGCCAGCTCGCCGCCGCTGCCCTCGCCGCGCAGCACCCACGAGCCGATCTGCACCCGCCCGCCGGCCCGCACCAGGGCGTCCTGCAGGGCGTGGAACAGGCGCGCCCCCGGCACCGAGGTGGGCAGCGTCGGGATCTCGAAGACCAGGGCCCCGCTGCGGGCCTGCAGGTCGCGCACCACCTCGGTGGAGCGGTGCAGGCCGAGGATGCTGGGCAGGCCGACGCGGGCGTAGCCGCCGCGCTTCACCAGGGCCGCCAGCTGGGCCCCGATCTGCTCGCGGAACGCAGGCTGCTCGAAGAGGCGCGCGAAGATCATCGGGCCGAACTCGCGCCTGCGCCCGCCGGGCGGCAGCTCGAGGTAGACCCCCTCGGCGGCGTAGCCCTGGGCCCGCAGGTTCGCGGCGATCAGCGGCGGGAAGAAGTCGCGCACCTCGCGCAGCCCGGCGATCAGGGTCGGCCGCCCGTCGCCCAGCTGGCGCGACTCGCCGGCGGCCATCGTGGCCGGCACCAGGCTGGTCGGGCGCAAGGCGCCGACGGCCGTGGGCAGCTGCAGGGTGCGCCCGGGGCTGCCCGCGAGCGGGTAGCCCGCGGCCTCGCAGGCCGCCCGCAGGCGCGCGAGCCCGCCCTCGAGCGCGGACGCTCCGACCAGCGCGTAGGGGTGGTCGGGGCGGCCCTCCGCCAGGCCCGCCACGGCGGCCATGGGGTCGTCGGCGCCGTCAATCACGTCAACGCAGCCGGACGACCAGTGGGTCGCCCCGTGGCCCTTGGCCAGGACCAGCACCCGCTCGCCCCGCTCGGCGCGGACCAGGCCGGCCATCAGGCCCGCCAGGCCGGCGCCGATCACAATCGTGTCGTAGTTCATAAGTTTGGGGGATCGGCCGCTTCAGCGGGCCGAGCTTTTACCACGAAGAGCACGAAGGCCGCGAAGGGCCGCTGGTCGCCCGTACCGCTCCCGCCCGGCGCTGCCGCACGCGAGCCTCAGGCCGAGGTCGAAGTGGCCGGGCCTCTCTCCCCGCTTCGTGCTCTTCGCGGCCTTCGTGGTGAAAGCGGTCGCCCTGGAGTGTCACGCCTTCACATACTCGGTCGCGACCGCGGGGTTATCGGTGACCAGGCCGCCGCCCTGCTCGGCGATCGGCCGCAGGCGCTGGGCGCCCAGAACGCCGACGTAGATCAGCTCGTCGAGGCGGGCCTGGCGCAGCTGGTCGCCCCAGAGCACCGGCGTCAGCCCCTTCCAGCGGGCCTGGAGGAAGTGCAGCAGGGCGTCGTTGGTATTGGCGTAGCTCACGCCCTCGTCGCCCTTGCGCTCGAAGAGCAGGGCCGCGGTGCGGTAGATGCACCAGCCGCCCTGGCAGGGCCCCAT
Organism: Chloroflexaceae bacterium; assembly: GCA_035327325.1. GTDB lineage: Bacteria > Chloroflexota > Chloroflexia > Chloroflexales > Chloroflexaceae > CAIWXH01. The sequence continues at coordinate 10,071 of DAOLDO010000010.1, forward strand.
GCCCATGCGCACGTCACGCCTGATGTCGTCGAGGTTGGTCGCGCCGCTCTCGATCGCCGCCACCACCCGCTCGCGGGTGGCCAGCTCGCACTCGCAGATCAACTCGCCCTGGGCGTGCTCGCGCTCGACGTCGGCCAGGTGCTTGCCGAGGTAGTAGAGCGGCGAGTCGAGGCCGTGCACGCCGGTTTCGCCGATCGGCTGCGCCAGGCCGTTGATCCGGGCCGGGCCGTCGCGGTGCTCCTTGCGCGGGTAGCTCTCGGCCGAGCCGGGGAGGGCGGGGGCGTGGGTGCGGTGCTCGGTGCGCGGGACGGGCAGGGGCTCCTCGGCGGTGCGACAGGGGCGCGTATTGCCCAGGCGGCGGGCGATCTCGTCCACCGAGTCCTCGGCCATGAGCCTGTAGGTCGTCCACTTGCCGCCGACGATCGAGAAGATGCCCGCCACCCCGTCGCGCTGCTCGTGGTCGAGCAGCTTGAAGGTGCGCGGGATGTCGCGGTCGTTGGCGACGTCCTTGTCCTTGTAGAGGGGGCGCACGCCGGCCCAGGCCCTGAGGGCGCGGTACTGCCGGAAGCCCGGCACCAGCTTCTCGCCCTCGCTGAGCATCAGCTCGATCTCCTCGGGCTCGATGCCGAACACGTCGGGGTCGGGCACATGGACGTCGGTGGTGCCGATCACGGCCACGGTGTGGATCGGCACGATGATGTCGCCGTCGGCGGGCAGCTTGCAGCGGTTGACCACCGTGTTGATCATGCGGTGGTTCATCGCCACCATGGTGCCCTTGCCGGGCAGCACCGTGACGGTCACGCCGGCCATCGCGGCGATCTTGCCGGCCCAGGCGCCCGAGGCGTTGAGCACGTAGGCGCAGGCGATGTGCTTGCGCTCGCCGCTGCGCAGGTCCTCGACGATCGCGCCCGTGACCCGGTCGCCCTCGCGCACAATGTCAATCACGTTGTGGTAGTTCCAGATCTTGGCGCCGTGCTCGGCGGCCGACTGGGCGGTCGAGTGGGTGGCGAGGAACGAGTCGGCCGAGCCGTCGGGCACCTCGAAGACCCGCGAGATGCGCGGGTTGAGGTTCGGCTCGCGCCGCAGCATCTCGGCGACACTGATCTCCTGCACCGGCACGCCGGTCTTGTGGCAGTTGGCGACGAAGATGTCGCCATAGTCGGGGTCGTCCCACGGGGTGATCGCAAAGAAGCCGGAGGTATCCTCCAGGCAGTGAGGCATGATCTTGCGCAGGATCACATTCTCGCGGGCGCACTCGTTGGCCGACTGGGGGTCCTTGGTCACGTAGCGCCCGCCCGAGTGGAGCAGGCCGTGGTAACGGCCGGTGGTGCCGTGGGTCAGGTCGCCCTTCTCGACAAGCACGCAGCTGATGCCGCGCATCGCCAGGTCGCGGGCGCAGCCCGTGCCCGTGGCGCCACCACCAATGACCAGCACTTCGGTCTCGATCGTCTGCATCATGACCACCAGTCTAGCACAGATGCCCACGCCGACGCTCGGGCGGAGACAAGGAGAGGGTGTCGCCCCCTCCTTGTCTCCACGCCTCCTTGGCTCGTCTACTCGACCCAGTCGAAGGTCCGCGTCACGGCCTTCTTCCAGCCCTTGTAGAGCTCCTCGCGCCGGGCCTCGTCCATCCTGGGCTCCCAGGTGTGGTCAACCTGCCAGTTGGCGCGCATCTCGTCGGTGTTCTTCCAGAACCCGGTGGCCAGGCCGGCGGCGTAGGCCGAGCCAAGGGCGGTGGTCTCGGCCACCTTCGGGCGAATGACCGGCACGCCGAGGATGTCGGACTGGAACTGCATGAGCGTGTTGTTGTAGACCATGCCGCCGTCAACCTTGAGCGCGGTGAGGTTCACGCCCGAGTCGGCGTTCATGGCGTCCAGCACCTCGCGGGTCTGGTAGGCCGTGGCCTCGAGGACGGCGCGGGCGATGTGGCCCTTGTTGACGTAGCGGGTCAGGCCGACGATGGCGCCGCGGGCGTCGGAGCGCCAGTAGGGGGCGAAGAGGCCCGAGAAGGCGGGCACGAAGTAGATGCCGCCGTTGTCCTCGACCAGGTTGGCGAGGGCCTCGACCTCGGCCGAGCTGGTGATCATGCCGAGGTTATCGCGCAGCCACTGCACGAGGGCGCCGGTGATCGCGATCGAGCCCTCGAGGGCGTAGACCGCGGGCTGGTCGCCGAACTTGTAGCAGAGAGTGGTGAGCAGGCCATTCTTCGACTGCACCAGCTTCTCGCCGGTGTTGATCAGCATGAACGAGCCGGTGCCGTAGGTGTTCTTGGCCTCGCCGACGCTGTAGCAGGTCTGGCCGACCATGGCGGCCTGCTGGTCGCCCAGGATGCCGGCCACGGGGATGCCGGCCAGCATGCCTTTGGCCTCGCCGTAGACGGCGGAGCTGGGCATGATCTTCGGCAGCATCGCGCGGGGGATGCCCATAATGCCCAGGATCTCGTCGTCCCAGTCGAGGGTCTCGAGGTTCATGAGCATGGTGCGCGAAGCGTTGGTGACGTCGGTGATATGCACGCCGCCGTCGGGGCCGCCGGTGAGCCACCAGGTGACGAAGGTGTCAATGTTGCCGAAGACGATGTCGCCGGCCTCGGCCGCGGCCCTGGCGCCCTCGACGTTGTCGAGGATCCAGCGGACCTTGGGGCCCGAGAAGTAGGTGGCGAGGGGCAGGCCGACCTTGGCGCGGAAGCGGTCCTGGCCGCCTTCCTTGCCGAGCTCGTTGCAGATCTGGTCGGTGCGGGTGTCCTGCCAGACGATGGCGTTGTAGACGGGCTTGCCGGTCTTGCGGTTCCAGACCACCGCCGTCTCGCGCTGGTTGGTGATGCCGAGGGCCGCGATCTCCTTGACGTCAATGTTGCCCTTCTGGAGGGCGCCCCTGACCACGCCCTGGGTGCGCTCCCAGATCTCGTCGGGGTTGTGCTCGACCCAGCCCGGCTTGGGGTAGATCTGCTCGTGCTCGCGCTGGTCGAAGCAGATCACGCTGCCCGAGTGGTCGAAGATCATGCAGCGAGTGCTGGTCGTGCCCTGGTCGATCGCGGCGACGTACTTAGCCATGGGTGAGACCTCCGTTGGGGCGCGGCACGCCGCGCCCGTACTACACTGTCACGAGGGGCGCCTTCGCCCCGTTCAGGCATCACGGGAGCTAGCCGATCCCCTCCACCACCTCGAGCATGGCCCTGGCCATAAGGTGGGCCGAGGTGGCGCCGGGGTCCTGGTGGCCGATCGAGCGCTCGCCGAGGTACGAGGCGCGGCCCTTGGTGGCGAGCATCGGGATGGTGGCCTTCATGCCCTCCTCGCAGGCGACGACCGACTTGCGCAGGGCGCTGACGAAGTCGTCGCCGGCGGCCCTGGCGGACTTCAGGGCGTCAACGGCGGGGCCGATCGCGTCAATCATAGTCTTCTCGCCCCTGGTTGACTTGCCGCGGGTCTGGATGCCCTCGAGGGCGGCCTCCAGCGCGGCGACCACGTCGTCGGGGCCGAGCTCGAAGCGGTCGGCCGTGGCCATGCCCGCCCTGAGGAAGGCCGTCCCGTAGAGGGGGCCGCTGGCGCCGCCGACGGTCGAGACCAGGGTCGTGCCGACCGTCTTGAGGATGGCGCCGATGTCCTTGTCGGCGACGCTCGGCAGCTTGCCGAGCACCGTCGTGAAGCCCCGGTCGAGGTTCACGCCGTGGTCGGCGTCGCCGATGGCCGAGTCGAGCTGGGTCAGGTAGTCCCGCTGCTCCTTGACCCGAGCGGCCACCGTCTCGACAAACTTGATCACATGCTCGGCGGTGATTTGCATCGCGGTTTCCGGGTTGGTGGGGCGGCCGCGGGGCGGGTCTGCCACCCCGGGCGGCCCACGGACGAGAGCGGCTTCTACATGCCCCAGCGGAGGGCGGGCGTCAGCACCGGCGCGTCCCAGAGGCGGGTCAGCTCGTCGTCGAGCTTGACCAGGGTGAAGGAGCAGCCGGCCATCTCGAGCGAGGTGATGTAGCTGCCCACCAGCCGGCGGCTGATCGTGATGCCGTGCCCCTTGAGGATCCTGTTGAGCTCGTTGTACATCAGGTAGAGCTCGATCAGGGGGGTGCCGCCCATGCCGTTGACAAAGGCGAGCACCTGGTCGCCGCTCTTGAAGGGCAGGTCCTCGACGATCGGGGCGGCCAGCATCTCGGCGATCTCGGCGGCGCTGCCGACCTTGGTGCGGGTGCGCCCTGGCTCGCCGTGGATGCCGATGCCGATCTCCATCTCGTCCTCGGGGAGGTCGAAGGTGGGCTTGCCGGCGTGGGGCACGGTGCAGCTGGTGAGGGCCATGCCCATGCTGCGGCCCTGGGCGTTGACCTTCTCGGCGACCCGCTTGACCTCGGCGAGGTCGGCGCCGGCGTCGGCGGCGGCGCCGACGATCTTCTCGAGCAGCACGGTCACGCCGACGCCGCGGCGCCCGGCGGTGTAGAGGCTATCCTTCACGGCCACGTCGTCGTTGGTGACCACGCTGGCGACCTCGATGCCCTCGGCGGCGGCCAGCTCGGCGGCCATCTCGAAGTTCATCACGTCGCCGGTGTAGTTCTTGACGATGTGCAGCACGCCCTTGCCGCCGCTGACGGCCTTGGTGGCGGCCAGCATCTGGTCGGGCACGGGCGAAGTGAAGACGGCGCCGGGGCAGGCGGCGTCGAGCATGCCCTTGCCGACGAAGCCGCCGTGCATCGGCTCGTGGCCCGAGCCGCCGCCCGAGATCACGCCCACCTTGCCCTGGACGGGCGCGTCGGCCCTGACGATGAAGTCAGGGTCGTAGTGGACCTTGATCAGGTCGGCGTGGGCGTCGGCCATGCCCGCGAGGGCCTCTTTGACCACCTGCTCGGGCGCGTTGATCAGCTTCTTCACTACTGCTCCTCCATTGGGGGGTCGGGGCGCGGCCCGGGGCCGCGCCCGTGCTGGCAGGTCTGCGCCGATGTGGGTGGCGTCTCACGACGCCAAAGCCAGGGGTTCAGCTAGAAGCGGCCGAGGCCGACGTAGAGCAGGCCGGCGATCACGGCGCCAATGATCGGGCCGACCACCGGGACCCACGAGTAGCCCCAGTCGGAGCTGCCCTTGCCGGGGATGGGCAGGATGGCATGGGCGATGCGCGGGCCGAGGTCGCGGGCGGGGTTGATCGCGTAGCCGGTCGTGCCGCCGAGCGAGAGACCGATCACGAGCACCAGCAGCGCCACGGGGATGATGCCGAGGGCGCCGAGGTTCACGTCGAAGGCCGCCCCGGTCGCGTCGGCGATCGTGAAGCCCTTGATGGCCAGGATGCCGAAGACCAGCACGAAGGTGCCGATGATCTCGCTGACCAGGTTCCAGAGGGGGCTGGGGATGGCCGGGCCGGTGCTGAAGACAGCCAGCTTCAGGCCGGGGTCCTCGGTGACCGCCCAGTGGGGGAAGTAGTGGAGCCAGACCACCACCGCGCCGAGGAAGGCGCCGATCATCTGCCCGGCGATGTAGATGGGCACATCGCCCCAGCCGGTGAAGAAGTCGGTGCCGAAGTTGCCCGCCGTGGCCAGGCCGATCGTCACGGCCGGGTTGAGATGGGCGCCACTGACCGCGGCGACGCTGTAGGCGCCGACGAAGACGGCCATGGCCCAGGCCACCGTGATGACGATCCAGCCGCCGTTCTGCGACTTCGACCGGTTGAGCAGCACGCCGGCGACGACGGCATCGCCGAGCAGAACCAGCAGGAAGGTGCCGACGATCTCACCGAGAAACGGACTCATGGGGTGTCCTCCTCGAACTCCACAGCGGTGCGGTAACCAGAGCCTGCGAATCAACACTGATTCGGGTTCGTCCCGTGGAACACTCCCCGCGCGCCAGATCGCTCGCGCGGCGGGCGGCTCGCCGGATCCTGCGCTTCACGGCGCCAGGGCGGCGCGGTCACATCGGACTTGGTTGAACGAGCTCGATGGCGCGGCGTGCCGTCGCTGCCGTCGCTCTTGCACCTCCTCTCAGGCCAGGGGCCTGCGACGATGGAAGAAAAGTGGGTACAGCAAACCAGACGGCTAATGCGCCCAGGCCCGGGCGCGCCTCAACCGCAACGGTATGCGCTAAGATTTAACTCTGATTCAGGGCGAGACCAGTGTTGCGGGGATTGCCCCTCGCCATTGAGCAGCCGGTGACACTGGGATGAGCGCAAGGTGGAACGAGCCAGAAGGCAGTGCGAGCAGGGCGGTGGCTCTAGACTCAGCGGAGGGGCCTCATTGCGCTCCGGCTGGCATTTGTCTATGAACTTTAACCCTTCGTTCGAATGCAATGATAACAGCCGCTCAGGGGGGCGTCAAGGCCCCTTGCCCCCGCTTTGCACACAATTTTGTTTCACTCTTGAAACAGAATGTTTCAGGATGTTTCAGCTCAGGCTTCGGGCCAGAAATCCTCCTTGACCAGGCCGTGGCGGCTCATCTTGCGCCAGAGGGTGGCCCGGCTGACGCCGAGCAGGGCGGCGGTGCGCCCGAGATTGCCAGCGGCCTGGCGCCCGGCGCGCAGGATGGCGTCGCGCTCGCTGAGGCGGCTGCTCTCGTCGAGGCTGGCCGCGTGGGGCAGCCCGAGGGGCGCGGCGCCATGGGCGAAGGCGGGGGGCAAGTCATCAAGGGCGATCACGCTCTTCTCGCTGCCCGCGAGCGAGCGCTCGAGCAGCAGCTCGAGCTCGCGCACGTTGCCGGGCCAGGGGTAGGCCCGCAGGGCCTGGAGCGCCTCGGGGGCCAGGGCGACCTGGCGGCCGACGCGCTCGCCGATCACCTGGAGGAAGTGGGTCACCAGGAGCAGCAGGTCGTCGCCGCGCTCGCGCAGGGGCGGGATGTCCACGCAGATGGTGGTCAGGCGGGCGTACAGGTCGGCGCGGAAGCGGCCCTCGTTGACCTGGCGCTCGAGGTCGTCGCCAGCCGTGGCGACGACGCGCACGTCAATCGGCACGGGGCGGGTGCCGTCGCTGCGGATCATGCGGCGCATCTCGATCGCCCGCAGCAGGGCCGTCTGGAGCTCGGGGGGCAGAGCGCCGACGTCCTCCAGGTAGAGCACGCCGCCCTGGGCCAGCTCGAACTTGCCGGGGCGGCCGGGCGCGCCGGGGCGCGAGGGATCGCCCTCGACGCCGAACAGCTCGCCCGCGAGCAGGGGCCTGGGCACTGCGGCGCAGTTCAGGCCGACGAAGGGGCCGCCCGCGCGCTGGCTGGCGTTGTGGATCGCCTGGGCGAAGAGCTCCTTGCCGACGCCGGGCTCGCCGCGCAGCAGCACGCTGCCGGCGGCGTTGGCGGCCAGGTGGGCCTGGTGCAGGGCCATGAGGATGGGCGGGCTCTGGCCGATGATGTCGCGGAAGGTGAAGCGGGCCTCGGCACCCACCACGCGCTGCACCAGCTGGTGCACGCTCTGGGCGAGGCGCAGGATGACCAGGGCCCCCAGATAGCGCCGCGAGCGGTCCCACACGGGCCGGGCGGCGCAGATCAGGCCGAGTGAGCCCTTGCGCGTCTCCCAGATCAGCTCCTGCTCGGCCAGCTCCTCGCGGCGGGCGAGGGCGCCGCGGATCAGGGTCGGCGGGCTGAGGGCGGCGGCGAAGGGCCGGCCCGCGACAGCGCGCCCGCTCACGCCGAGCAGCTCGGCGGCGCGGCTGTTGATGCGCCGCACCTCGTCGGCGGGGCCGACGAAGATCAGCCCCTCACTCATGGCCTCGAGGGCGGCGTAGAGCTCGGCGAGCTGGTCGTTGGCCTCGGCCAGCAGGCTGTCGGCCCGCAGCTGGTTGTGCAGAGCCTGGGCCGCGGCGATGGCGAGGCCGAGGGTGTGGGGGTGGGCCGCCGTCGCGGCGGTGACGATGGCCAGGGCGCCCAGGGGCTGCCCGCCGACGGTGAAGAGGGGCGCGGCCGCGACGGCCAGGGGGTGCAGCCGCGCGCTGTAGTGCTCCTCGCCGGAGGTCTGGACGGGCTGGGCCTCGCGCAGGGCCAGGTCCACGGCGTTGGTGCCGGCCCGGGCCTCGTCCAGGTGGATGGGGGGGGCTACCCCGCAGGAGCCGGCCAGGGCGAGGATGGCCGGGTCGCCCTCGAGCTCGAGGGCGACCGCGCCCGGGTCGGCCAGGAGCACGCCGAAGCCGGGCCGCTCGATCATCTGGTAGAGGTCCTCGATCGACGAGCGGGCCTGGAAGATCAACTGGCGCTGCCCCTCGTCGGGGGGCGGGGCCGGCGGGGGCACCAGGTCGGTGCCGAGGCCGGCGTCGCGGCAGCGCCGCAGCGAGCGCAGAATTGGTGGGGCCGGCGAGGTAGGCATAGCCTTATCATAGCGCAGCCGTGCCCAGCCTGGGACGAAAGACTAAGGACGAAAGTCCAACGCCCCACCACGCCAACCGTCCGTCCAGCGCCGTACCTTGTCCGTCCTTTCCTTGGTCCTTGGTCCTTGGTCCTTGGTCTGAGCTACACAAAGGCGGCGAGGCCGGTGATCTCGCGGCCGACCACGAGGGTGTTGATCTCGTTGGTGCCCTCGTAGGTGTAGACGGCCTCGACGTCGGCGAAGTGGCGGGCCATGTGGTGCTCGAGCAAGATGCCGTTGCCGCCCATAAGCTCGCGGCCGAGGGCGACAACCCTGCGGGCGATGGCCGAGCACTGCTGCTTGGCGAGGGAGGCCATGCCCTCGGTCACCTGCTCGGGGTCCTCGTCGAGGAGCTTGCTGAGGCGCCAGGCGATCAACTGGGCGGCGGTGAGCTCGCCGAGCATCTGGACGAGCTTCTGCTGGACGAGCTGGAACGAGGCGATTGGGCGGCCGAACTGCTCGCGCTGGAGGGCGTAGGCCCGGGCGAGCTCGAAGGCGGCCAGGGCGTGGCCCACGCCCTCCCAGGCGACGCCGAAGCGAGTGGCCTTGAGGATGCCGGCGGTGTCGCGGAACGAGCGGGCCCCCGGCAGGCGGTTGGCCTCGGGCACCTCGACGTCGGTCAGGGTGATCAGGGCGTTCTGGAGGGGGCGCTTGGCGATCTTGCCGCCGAGCACCCGGGTCTCGAAGCCGGGGGTGCCCTTCTCGACCAGGAACGCGCCGAGCTTGCCCGACTCCTCGTCCTGGGCCCAGACCACGGTCACGTCGGCGAAGGAGGCGTTGCCGATCCACTTCTTGGCGCCGTTGAGCAGGTAGCGGTCGCCGACGCGGCGGGCGGTGGTGCGGACGTGGGCGGCGTCGGAGCCGACGTCGGGCTCGGTGAGGGCGAAGGCGCCGATCTGCTCGAGGCGGGCCATGGGGGGCAACCAGCGCTGCTTCTGCTCCTCGGAGCCGCAGCGGTAGAGCGACTGCATGGCCAGGCCGCTGGTGACGCCGACAAAGGTCTCGACGCTGCCGTCGCCGCGCGAAAGCTCCATGGCGGCCACGCCGACGGCCACGTGGCTGAGTCCGGGGCAGCCGTAGCCCTCGATCGTGCCGCCGACGATGCCGAGCCGGGCGAGCTTCGGCACGAGCTGGAAGGGGAACTCGGCCCGCTCCCAGTAGTCGTTGATGATTGGCAGCACCTCGTCGTCGCAGAAGGCGCGCACCCGCTCGCGCAGGGCCCGCTCCTCGGGGGCGAGCAGCGCGTCGAGGTGGTAGAAGTCCAGCTCTTGCAGTTCGGTCGGCATCGCCATTGACAACCTCTCCCTAGCATCTATGACGCAGCGCGTAAGAAGAGCATACCACACCTGGAGGGCGCGCCGCAAGGCGCGGGCATGGGGCTATTTGACGCCCCCCGGGCAAACTGCTATAATGGCGCCGGTCTGGCCGGAGTGGCGGAATGGCAGACGCGGAAGTCTCAAAAACTTCTGGGGGCAACCCCGTGTGGGTTCGAGTCCCACCTTCGGCACCATCCGTCACGGCAGGCAGACATCGTCGGGGCGTGGCTCAGCCTGGTAGAGCGCCGCGTTCGGGTCGCGGAGGTCGGAGGTTCAAATCCTCTCGCCCCGACCAGGTCACAAGGGCGCCCGTGCCGAACTCGCACGGGCGCCCTCTGCTGTGCCGGCCAGCCGGCACGCCACGGGATCGCCTCGTATGTGCCACCTCCTCGCCCGGCCCCCCGGCCGGCTGCTGCTCGCCGCCCTATTCACCGCGCTGCTGCTCACCCTCGGGGCCTGCGGCGACCTCGCCTCGGCCCTGCCCGCCCGCCCCACGCCCGTGCCCACCCTGGCGCGGCTGCCCAGCGTCACCCCCGTGACGCCGAGCGCCACGCCGCCGCCAACCCTGACGCCCGCCCCGGTCACCACGCCAACGGCGGTGCCGCTGCTCGGCACGGTCGCCATCGGCGCCAACGTCCGCGAGGGGCCGGGGATCGCGTTCGCCGTGGTGGGCGTGCTCGACGAGGGCGCCCAGGTGGAGCTGCTGGGCCGCAGCGGCGGCTGGTACGAGGTGGCCGCCCCCGGCGGACTGACGGGCTGGATGTCGGGCCAGGTCCTGACAATTGACCCGGTGACCGACTCGGCGGTTCCTGCGACGCCGTAGGCGGGGACGCAGCCGCGCCCCAGCCGCCGGCGCCGGGACGGAGCGCGCTGCGCCGACCGCGAGGGGGCGTGGCGCGAGACCGGTGTGCTATAATCAGTCTTCACAGCGTCGCCGGCCGGCCAGGCCCTCACCCCCGACAACAGGCAGCCCGATGGAGAGCAACGGCAGCGATCCGCAGCGCAACCCGACGCCCACGGACGCGGGCGACGGGCCTCAGGCCCGCCGCCGGTGGAGCATCACCGACAGGCTGCGCTGGTCGTACCTCGTCTCCTCGACGCTGCCGCTGCTGCTGGTGGGCACCGTGCTGATCGTGGTGCTGCTCCAGGTGCAGCAGCGCAACGCCTTCGCCAGCCAGCAGGCGGTGGCCGACCAGATCGCCGGCAACATCGCCACCTTCCTCTACGACCTCGAGCAGCAGCTGCTGCGCGCGGGGCGCGACCTGAGCCCCCTGGACGACGAGGAGGCCCTGGCGCGGGCGGTCAACAGGCTGGTGAACAACTCGCCGGACCTGCGGGCGATCACGGTGGTGGACGACGGTGGCGCGCCGCTGGCCCAGGAGACCAACGACCTGCTGGCCGCCCAGAATATCGCGCCGGCGCCGGTCGAGCAGCGCCTGATCGGCGGCGCGATCGGCATCGGCCAGGGCGGGCGCACCACGATCATCAGAGGCACCGACGAGCAGCCGATCTTCCACGTAGTGCTGCCCGTGCGCGACCCGACCACGGGCCGCATCGCCGGGGCCCTGGCCGCCGAGGTGAGCGCGGCCCGCATCGGCCAGATCCTGCGCCTGGCGGTGCAGGGCGAGGGCAAGACGGCCTACATCGTTGACCCGCGGCGCAGCGTGCTGCTGACCGACCGGACGCCCGGCTGGCAGCCCCCGCCCGACCTCGAGCCGCTCTTCGCCAGCGCGAGCACCGTGGGCGAGTACCGGGGCGGCAACGGGCAGATGGTGGTGGGCGCGCGGGCGCCCGTGGCGCCGATCAACGCCTCGAGCTGGTCGGTGGTGGTCGAGCAGCCCTCGAGCGAGCTGTTCGTCGAGGTGTACCGCAGCGTCATGCTGCTCGCGGCCCTGATCGGCCTGATGGGCTTCCTGGCCCTGGCCTGGGCCCTGTTCCAATCGCGGCGGATCGTCAACCCGATCCGGGCGCTGACGGCGGGCGCGCAGGAGCTGGCGGGCGGCCGCCTGGAGCACCGCATCGAGGTCGAGCCGGGCGACGAGCTGGGCCAGCTGGCCACGACCTTCAACGACATGGCCGGGCGGCTGCAGGGCAGCCTGCGCGAGATCGAGCGCCAGAACGAGCACCTGCGCCACGGCCTGGCCCTGGCCCGCGACATCCAGCAGGGCCTGCTGCCGAGCGCCCCGCCCTGGCGCAACGAGATCCTCAGCGTCTACGGGCGCTCGCTGCCCGCCAGCGAGATCGGGGGCGACTTCTACACCTACATGGCCCTGGCCGACGGGCGGGCCGCCGTGGCGATCGGCGATATCTCGGGCAAGGGCGTGGCCGCGGCCCTGCTGATGGCCCTGACCAGCTCGACCCTGGAGTCGCAGGCCCACTTCATTGACCACCCGGCGGCCATGCTGCGGGCCCTGCACGAGGCCCTGCGCCCGCGGCTGCAGGCCAACCAGATGAACGCGGCGCTCCAGATCGCCGTCTTCTCGTCCGACGCGCGCTCGGTGACGGTGGCCAACGCCGGCATGATCGCGCCGCTGCTGGCCCGCTGCGCGCCCGGCGAGCCCACAGCGTGCAGCTTTATCGAGGTGGGCGGGTTGCCGATCGGCACGCCCCTCGACGCGGGCTACGTCGAGGTGACGGTGCCCCTGACGCCAGGCGACACGCTGATCTTCCTCAGCGACGGGATCGTCGAGGCCCACAACGAGGCCGGCGAGCTCTACGGCTTCGAGCGCCTCGAGGCCGCGGTGCTCAGGCTCCCCGCCCACCTGGGCGTGGTCGACCTGGTGCAGCGGCTGCTCGACGAGGCGCTGGCCTTCACGGGCGACGCCGAGGCCCACGACGAC
>DAOLDO010000011.1:0-22468 GCA_035327325.1 Chloroflexaceae bacterium
CCGCGCCCGCGCCCACGGCCGCGCCCGCCCCCGCCGACGAGCTCGCCGCCCTCGACGCCGCGCGCCGCCCCCTGCGCGATCCCGTCGTCCTGGCCCGCGCCCTCGGCGCCTGCCGGCCCGACCCGGGGGCCTGCCCCACTGTCGCCCGCAACGAGCCCCTTGACGTCGCCGTCGGCTATGTGCGCCCCTTCTACATCACCGACCTGCTCAGTAACAGCCAGTACGAGATCGAGGCCGAGCTGCGCTACGCCGGCCCCGTCGCCCTGATGTATGTCGAGCGGGGCGTCGGCTATAGCCAGGGCGACCTCGAGCGCGCCGCCCGCGCCTTCGAGCAGGAGATCTACCCGCGCACCCGCGAGGTCTTCGGCTCCGAGGCCCAGCCCGGCGTGGACGGCGACCCGCGCATTACCATCCTCAACGCCCGCAGCCCCAGCGGCGGCGTGCTCGGCTACTTCTCCTCCCAGGACGCGCTGCCCCGCCAGGTCAACCGCTTCAGCAATGAGCGCGAGATGTTCTTCATGAACATCGAGCTGCTCGACTTCGCCGGCCCCGGCTACCTCGACACCCTGGCCCACGAGTTCCAGCACATGATCCACCACAACGAGGGCCCCGGCAGCCCGGTCTGGTTCAACGAGGGGGCCTCCCAGCTCTCCGAGGACCTCAACGGCTTCGTGGGCGCGGGGCTGACCACCCTCTTCCTCAGCGCCCCCGACGTGCAGCTCACCCACTGGGCGCCCCTCTCCGGCGCCCTCCCCCACTACGGGGCCAGCCACCTGTTCATGCGCTACATCTACGCCCAGTACGCGGGCGAGGCGCAGCTGCGTCCCCTGATCCAGGCCGACGCCGGCAACAACCTCCAGGCATTTGTGGACCTGGCGGCCCGCACGCGCCCGGACATCACCAGCTTCAGCCAGATCGTCGCCGACTGGGCCGTCGCCAACCTGATTGACAGCCCGACAACCGGCGACGGCCGCTACACCTACGCCACCGGCCACGGCCTGCCCGAGCTGCTGCCCGCCCGGGTCCAGCCCCGCGAGCTCTTCCCCGGCGCCGCGGCCGACACTGTGGCCCAGTTCGGCGCCGACTACTACGCCCTGCCCGCCGGCGCGGCCGTCGCCTTCCGGGGCGCCCCGACCGTGCCCCTCGCTGCCGAGCTGCCCAGGGGCCGCTACGCCTGGTGGAGCGGGCGCAGCGACGACTCGTTCGCCACCCTCACCAGGGCCTTCGACCTGCGCGGCCTCGGCGCCGCCACCCTGCGCTTCAGCGCCTGGTACGAGATCGAGAACGACTACGACTACGCCTTCGTGACCGTCTCGACCGACGGCGGCGTCACCTGGGAGACTCTGCCCGGCGCCCACACCACCGCCGACGACCCCCAGGGCGTCAACTTCGGCCACGGCTACACGGGGGTCAGCGGCCAGCCCGGCCTCGGCGTGGAGGACGGGGTGCGCGGCACGTGGGTCGAGGAGACGATGGACCTTGCGCCCTACGTCGGGCAGGAGATTTTGCTGCGCTTCTGGCAGATCAACGACCAGGGCTTCAACGCCCCCGGGCTGCTTGTGGACGAGATCGGCATCCCCGAGCTCGGCTACAGCGACGACGTCGAGTCCGGCGACGGCGGCTGGCAGGCCGAGGGCTTTGTGCGCGTTGACGGCGACCTGCCCCAGCGCTGGGAGCTGCGCCTCGTCCGCGCCGCCCCGGACGGCGGCCTGAGCGTTGAGCCCCTCGCGGCCGACGAGACGGGCGCGGCCGCCGCGACCCTTGCGCCCGACGAGCGTGGCATCCTCGTGGTGGTTGGCGCCACGCCCCACACCAGCGAGCGGGCCTACTACGAGGTCAGCGTGCAGTAGATGCCGAGCCTGCCGCACATCCCGCGGGCCGCCCTCGGGCCCATCGCCCTGGCCTCCCTCCTCGTCCTGCTCGCCTGGCGCTTCAGCTGGGGCCAGCCGCCCCCGGCGCGCTTCACGCCGCCCGGGGCCCTGCAGCACCTCACCACGGCCGAGCGGCCCGTGCCGCCCGGCGCGCCCACGCCAACCCCCGTGCCCCTCACCGGCAGCTACGCGCCGCCCGCCGAGGGTATGCAGCTCGTCGTCGCCGAGGGCCTGCTCGACGAGCTTGAGCGGGCGCGCCTCGCCGCGGACCTGGAGCGGGCCCTGGCCTATGTGGTCGAGCGCTTCGGCACCTCGCCCGCCGGCGAGATCAACACCTACGTCGGCCTCGAGCCCACCTGCGGGCTCCACGGCATCGCCTACACCGAGGTGCGCACGGTGCAGGTCTTCACCTGCCGCGACCTGCCCATCGGCCGGGCGATCAACATCATGGCCCACGAGTACGTGCACCAGCTCTCGCACGACCGCTACGGCGAGCCCCACATGCGCGCCGACCTGGTGCTGCTCGAGGGGATCGCTACCTGGGGCGCGGGGGCCTACTGGCTCGGGGGCGCGCCGGACTTCCGCAGCTTCGTGCGCCCCTGGCTCGATCGGGGCGAGAACATCCCGCTCCACGAGAGCTACGTCGGCCTGCCGGTCAGCGACATGAACAAGCTCTACTACCAGTGGGGCAGCTTCGTCGAGTTCCTGATCGAGGTCTACGGGCGCGAGAAGCTCGACCAGGTCTACCTCACCGGGCAGAACTACCCCGCCTCCGCCGACTACCTGGGCGTCTACGGCAAGCGCTTCGACGAGCTCGAGGCCGAGTGGCACGCCTGGGTGCTGCGCTGAGGGGCGCCACGCTGTGAGGGCGCCCCGACCCGACCCCGTCAGTCGTGGCGGGACGATGGGGCGATCTGGTCCCCCCAGACGATCCAGCCCATGGCCCGCCAGCCCGCGTAGCGCGCGCGCACGCGCAGCCCCAGGGCCGGGTTGCGCGCCTCGGCGAGGGCGGTGAGCAGCCCCTCGGCCCGTGGCCCGCATGCCCGCGCGACGGCCGCGCTCGCCGCGTCCGCGCCGAAGCGGGTGTAGTCCACCGCCCACTGGGCGATGCCGGCGGGCCTGAGCACCCCCCACGCCGCGATCAAGATTCGCGGCCAGCGCCGCAGGATGCTGCGCAGGATGCGGTTGTAGTCGCCCCAGCGCATCCGGTCCTGGTAGAAGCGCGTGGCCAGCTCCGGCCCAAGGGCCCGCAGCACGTCGAGGAAGAGGTTCTGGAGCCTGTTGACGTCGTCGGCGCGGCGCCAGGGGTGCATGAAGCGGCTGAAGGCCCAGTTGAGCGAGACGTTGGTCTGGAAGGCGTTCACGGCCGCGAGGTGCCGCGGCTCCAGCAGCCCGTGGTCGAGGGCGTAGTTGAGCAAGGCCGTGGTGCGCCGCAGGTTGCGCACGTGCGAGCCGAAGCCGCAGAAGGTCAGGGGGCTCTGCTGGGCCGCCGAGTCGCCCACGGGCAGCACGCCGCGCAGCAGCGGCGCCTCCTGCGAGCGCAGGCTGTGGCGGCCCGGGATGTAGCCGTAGACCGGCCTGAGGTGGCGGAAGCGCGGCCCGGCCCGCTTGTAGCTGGGCAGCAGCGTGAAGTACTGCTCGAACAGGTCGAGCAGCGAGTAGCGCGCCGCCCCGGATCTGGGGCCGCCGTCCGGGCTCAGGGTGGAGTAGTAGAACAGGTAGACCGTCAGCTCGTCGCCGCGGCCGGGGAAGCCCTCCCAGATCAGCTGCTCGCCCCGCTGCGCGTCGGCCACCGTCACCAGGATGTCGCCCTGGCTCGGGTTCACCTCGTCGGGCCCGTCGCCCTCGGCGAACCCCCTCGCCACCGTGCCGACCGTGGGGCAGACCCCGGCGAAGGGCCTGCCGGCGTGGCGGAGCAGGGCCAGGGGCGAGGTGCTGCCCATGCCGTCGAGCAGCAGCCGGGCCGTGTGGCGCTCGACCGCGCCCGTCGCCAGCTCCTCGAGCTCGACCTCCACGGCCAGGGGGCCCGTGGCCGTCGCGCGCACCCGCCTGAAGGCCCGCCCGTTCAGGATTGACCCGCCGGCCTGCTCCAGCTTGTGGCGCATCAGCCGCAGCAGGGCCCCGGCGTCGAGGGCCACGTTGAGCACCGCGGGCATGGTCAGCCCCGCGGCGACCCCGCCGGCGCGCCGGTCGTAGAAGCGCACCACGCCGTCGCGGTACTCGCGCATCACCACGGGCTCGAGCTCGCCCCAGCTCACCACGCCCGTGGCGACGAGGGCCCCCAGCTCGGCCCGGCTGATGTTCCACTCGCGGTGCGCGCAGCCCACCTCGCCCCGGTCGAAGACCAGCACGCGGCGCCCGTGGCGGGCGGCCATGACCGCGGCGTGGAGCAGGCCGAGCCCTCCGCCGGCGTAGATCAGGTCGTAGTCGAGCCCCGCGCCCGCCGCCGGCCCCAGGCTCGCCTCGTGCACCTCCGGGTCGAACCAGCCGGCCGTGAGCCGCTGCCAGCCCTGCTCGAGGCGCGCCACCCGCTCGAGGTGGTCGAGTGCGCCCATGGCCAGGAACTGCTCGACCGTCTGCGGGTGGCTGGCCTGGAGCCGCTCGACCAGGGCGACCTGGGCCGGCGTGGCCCCCTCCGGCGCTGGCTCCGCGCCCTCGTCGAGCCCGCGCCCGGTGGCCACCGCGATGGTGGCGAGGGGCGCCGGGGCGGGGGCGCGCAGCGCCGCGGCCAGCCGCGTGGCCGCGTCCCTCGCCGCGCCGCGCAGGGCCCGGCGCAGCCCGAGGGCGCGCCACGGCCACGCGGGGCCGGGCAGGTCGAGGCTCGCCCGCACGGCGGCATGGGTCGCGATCACCGCGTCGGTCAGGGCCAGCTCGAGCTCGAGGCGCGGGCCGAGGCCCGTGGCCGCCTCGGCGGTCCAGCTGTGGGCGCCGGGCGGGCCGGAGCGGCGCAGGGTGTACAGTTCGTCGCCGTAGCGCCACAGCGCGCCCAGGCGCTCGGCGCCGAGGATGCGGGCCCAGAGCGCGGGGTCGTCGAGGGCGGGGCTCACAACGTCGAGGGGGGCGGGCAGCTCGAGGTAGTCGGTGTAGGTAAGCTTCATCGAGGGTGCTTATCAGGGTTGGCGCGAGGCTGGCGTGGCCCCTCGGAAGGGCGCGGCGGGGCGCGGTCGGCGGCTTCGGCGGGGCGCGCCCTACTGGCCGACGATGCCGCCGCCCCCGCGGCCCGCCCGGCGCAGCCGCTCGATGTTGCCCCAGCGGGGCGGGGCGGGCGTGCGCGTCGGGATGAGGCCCTGCGCGATCAGGCGGGCCGCGTCGCGCCAGCCTGCCCGGCGGTCGTCCGGCGGGGCCGTCGCCGCCCCCTCGGCCTCCAGCAGGCACGCCACCGCCGCCATCGCCGCGGCCGCCTCCTCCTCGTCCATGTCGCCGCCGGTCAGGGTGAAGCTTGTCATCGCCGTTCCTGTCTGTCTCAGGGCGCGAGGCGGCCGACCATCGCCCGCTGGGCCCGCAGCTCCAGCCCCGCCTCGAGGGGGGCCAGCATCGCCGCCGGGCCGTAGCGCCTGGCCAGGGCCAGGCCGAGCAGGTGGTCGGTCAGCTGGGGGTTCTTGGGCAGCAGCGACCCGTGCAGGTAGCAGCCGTAGGTGTTTCTGTAGACCGCGCCGCCCACGCCGTCCTCGCCGTTGTCGCCGTGGCCCACCACGACGCGACCGAGAGGCCGCACGCCGGGGCCGTGGTAGGTGCGCCCGCTGTGGTTCTCGAAGCCCACCAGGCGCACCGGCTCGCCGCCCAGCTCGGCGGCGACCACGATGTTGCCGATCAGGCGCTGCTTGCCGCCCACCGTGTGCACGTCGAGCGCGCCCAGGCCGGGCAGCCGCTCGCCGGTGTGGGTCAGGAAGTAGTGGCCGAGCAGCTGGTAGCCGCCGCAGATCGCCAGCATGACCAGCCCGTCCTCGAGCGCGGCGCGCAGCCCGGGGCCCTGGCGCTCGAGCAGGTCCGACGCGATCAGGGCCTGGCCGCTGTCCTGCCCGCCGCCGAAGAAGGCCAGGTCGAAGCTGGCCCAGTCCACCTCGTCGCCGGGCTCCACGGGCGTCACGCTCAGCTCGATGCCGCGCCACAGGGAGCGTTGGCGGAGGGCGATCACGTTGCCGCGGTCGCCGTAGATGTTCATCTCGGCCGGGTAGCAGTGGGCGAGGCGCAGCGTGTCCATGCTCACGCCCGCGCCGCGTAGTCGCCCGCGCCGACCCACTTGAAGGTCGTCAGGGCCACCAGGCCCATCGGCCCGCGCCAGTGGAGCTTCTGGGTGCTGACCGCCACCTCGGCGCCAAGGCCAAACTGGCCCCCGTCGTTAAAGCGCGTGCTCGCGTTGACGAAGACGGCGCTCGCGTCCACCTCGCGGGTGAAGCGCTCGGCCGCCGCCCGGTCCTCGGTGAGGATGGCCTCGGTGTGGCCCGAGCTGTGCTCGGCGATGAACGTGATCGCCTCGTCGAGCCCGGCCACCACCTTGATCGAGAGCACCAGGGCCATGAACTCGGTGCCGAAGTCGCCTGAGCCCGCCGGGGCCAGGCGCCACCCGGCCGCGCCGGGCTGGTCGGCCAGGATGGCCAGACTCTCCGCGTCGCAGCGCAGCTCCACCCCCGCCGCGCTCAGTTCGGCGGCGACGGCGGGCAGCAGGGCCGGGGCGACCTCGCGCTGCACGAGCAGGGTGTCGAGGGCGTTGCAGACGCTCGGGCGCTGCACTTTGGCGTTGCGGATCACCGGCAGGGCCCGCCCGAGGTCGGCCGTGGCCTCGACGAACATGTGCACCACGCCGATGCCGCCGGTGATCACGGGGATGGTGGCGTTCTCGACGCAGAAGCGGTGCAGCCCGGCCCCGCCGCGCGGGATGATCATGTCTACGTAGCGGTCCAGGCGCAGCAGCCGGCCCACCAGCGCGCGGTCGGGGTCGGTGATGCTCTGCACGGCGTCGGCGGGCAGGCCGGCCCCGGCCAGGGCCGCCTGGATGGCCTCGGTAATTGCGGCCACGCTGCGGGCGATGTCGCTGCCGCCGCGCAGGATGGCGGCGTTGCCGGTCTTCAGGCAGATTGCGGCGATGTCCACCGTGACGTTCGGGCGGGCCTCGTAGATCACGCCCACCACTCCGAGGGGCGTGCGCACCTTGTGCAGGCGCAGGCCGCCCGGCAGCTCGGCCGCGTCGAACAGCTCACCGACCGGGTCGGGCAGGCCGGCCACGCTGCGCGTGTCGGCGGCGATCGCGGCCAGGCGCTCGGGGGTCAGCAGCATGCGGTCGAGCAGCGACGCGCTCGTGCCCGCCGCCCGCGCCGCGGCGATGTCCTCGGCGTTCGCCGCGAGGATCGCGCCCTGGCGCGCCAGCAGCTCGTCGGCGATCGCGTGGAGCGCCGCGTCCTTGGCCGCCCTGTCCAGCGCGGCGAGCCGCCTGCCGGCCGCCCGCGCCCGCCGGCCGATCTGCTCGAGGTCTGTGCTCATATGGTGCCCCGGCCCTCGCTAGTACAGCTTTCTAGTCGTCCCAGCCCGGTTGCGACCAGGGACCAAAGATTAACGACCAACCGCTCATGCCGCTGCCGGGCCTTGGTCCTTGGCCCTTCGTCCTTGGTCAGAAGGGGCAACGGCTTGCTCGCCGGCACAGCTAGTCCTGCCCTCGCTCGTCCTGTCCAGCCGCCCGCTCGCGCTCGAGGCGCCGCCTGGCGATCCGCTCGCGCTCCTCGGCGGTGTACGCCTGGGCCTGGCGGAGCTTCGCGCCGAACTCGCCGTTCAGCATGGCCATCACGAACGACACCGCCGCGCCGATCAGCAGGGCCACCGCCACGAAGCCGACCGTGCTGCTGAGCAGCTCGCCGGCCACGCCGAGCAGGAAGAGCGCGTTCAGGGCGATGATCAGGCCGAAGCCGCCGGCGGCGAGGCTGTAGGTCTGGCGCAGCCGGGTGCCCCGCGCCGCCCGCGCGGCCTGGCGGGCCAGCAGCGCCGTGAGCGCCAGCGCGATGAGGAGCCCCGCCCAGCCCTGTAGCATATCGCCGCTCCCTGAGCCTCTGGAGATGCCCGACCGTCTGCTGGTATTGTACCATCACATGGCCGCGACGCCCCGCGCCCTTGCCCGCCCGCCCTATCTCCTCTACAATAGAGCGAACGCAGCAGCGCCCAGGGTTATGTTCTTATGTACGATCTGCTCATCACCGGCGCCGACGTCCTCCAGCTCGACGGGTCGGCCGCCGCGGTGCTTCCCCGCCACTCCATCGCCATCGCCGGCGGCCGGATCGCCGCCATCGCCCCCGAGATCGACCCCGGGCTCGCCCGCGAGACGATCCCGGCGCGCGGCATGCTCGCCATCCCCGGGCTGATCAATGCCCACGCCCACGTCTCCATGGGCCTCTTCCGCGGCGTGGTCGAGGACGTGCCCGTCGAGGAGTGGTTCAACGGCCATATCTGGCCGATGGAGAGCAACCTCACCGACGAGGACGTCTACTGGGGCGCCATGCTCGGCCTCGCCGAGATGATCGAGGCCGGGGTGACCTGCGTGGCCGACCACTACTTCGCGATGGACGAGGTGGCCCGCGCGGTGGACGAGGTGGGCCTCAGGGCCAACCTGGCCTGGGCGGTCTTCAGCGGGCCGGACGAAGCGGCGGCCCTCGCCCGCACGGCGCGCTTCGTCGAGCGCTGGCACGGCGCCGCCGGCGGCCGCATCGCGGCCTGGCTCGGCCCCCACTCGCCCTACACCTGCACCCCGGACTTCCTCGCTCGCGTCGCCGCCGAGGCCGCGCGCCTGGGCACCGGCATCCACATCCACCTCTCCGAGACGGCCGACCAGGTGGCCCAGAGCATGGCCGCCCACGGCAAGACGCCCGTCGCCGTCGCCCACGCGGCCGGCCTCTTCGCCGTGCCCGCCCTGGCCGCCCACGTAGCCCACCCCACCCCCGAGGACGTGGCAGTCATGGCGGCCCACGGCGTCGCCGTGGCCGTGACGCCAAAGACGGAGATGAAGCTGGGCCTTGGCGTCGCCCCTGTCGCCGAGCTGCGCGCCGCAGGCGTGGCGGTGGCCCTCGGCAGCGACGGCGCCGCCAGCAACAACAGCTACGACATCCTCGAGGCCGCGCGCCTGGTGGCCCTGCTCGAGAAGCACGCCCGGCGCGACGCCCGCGCCCTGCCCGTGGGCGAGGCCCTGGCCCTGGCCACCCGCGAGGGCGCCCGCGCCCTCGGCCTCGCCGGCGTCACCGGCGAGCTGCGCGAGGGCCTGCAGGCCGACGTCGTGCTGCTCCGCCGCGCCGACCCCCACGTCCAGCCCGTCCACGACCCCGCCGCCACGCTGCTCTACAGCGCCAGGGCCGCCGACGTGGATACCGTGATCGTCGCCGGGCGGGTGCTGATGCGCCGGCGCCGCCTGCTCACGATCGACCGGCGGCGCGTCCTGGCCGAGGCCAGGCGCCGCGTGGCCCGTCTCACCGGGCGCCGCGCCGGCCGCCAGGTCGCCCGCTACCCCACTGCATCGTAACCGCCCCGCCGCGGCGGCCCTACCGGCGCCTG
Organism: Chloroflexaceae bacterium; assembly: GCA_035327325.1. Taxonomy (GTDB): domain Bacteria; phylum Chloroflexota; class Chloroflexia; order Chloroflexales; family Chloroflexaceae; genus CAIWXH01. The sequence continues at coordinate 9,399 of DAOLDO010000011.1, forward strand.
GCCCTGACCAGGCCGTACTGGGCCAGGCAGAGGCTGCCGCCGACGACCAGCAGGGCGAGGATGCGCGGCGGCCAGCCCGCCTCGCCCACCCAGCGGTCAATCAGCAGGGCCGCCACGCCGATCAGCAGCCCCATCACCATGGCCTCCAGGTAGACCCGCTCGAGGATCCCGCCTCGCTTACTGCTCTTCACTCTTGACCTCGCGGCTCTGCTCGAGCGTGAAGCTGGTGCTGTCGGCGGGGGGCTCGACGGCCTTGCGCATGATGATGCCCGCCTGCACCAGGAACCAGAACACGCCCCAGCCGATCATCCACAGGAACAGGACCAGGGCCACGATCACAAGAACGCCGATGATGCCTTCCATTCCCCACCTCCTTCTAACGCTCGGCGGGCGCGCATAGGTATGACGGCGGCGGCGCCGTTTTTGTCTCAGGCTCCCACCAGACCACGCCGGCGTAGCGCTGCTGCTCGCGCGGGGCCAGCCCGCCCTCCGGCGTCGGCGCCAGCAGGTCGCCCATAGCCGCCAGCAGGGCGGCGTCGCGCGCCGGGTCGGGCGTGATCCGCAGGCGCATGCGCAGCTCCTCCAGGGCCTCGTCGGGGCCGGCGAAGCCGAAGCTCGTCGGCGCCGGTACCAGGTCGAGCCGGGCCGGCAGCCCGAGCTGGTGGCAGGCCGCTACGGCCTCGAGGGCGCCCGGCAGCGGCAGCCGCCGCTCGCCATGCACGCGCTCCCAGAAGGGGGCCAGGGCCGAGCTCGGGTGCTTCAGGCCCAGGTAGAGCGCGCAGAGCCGCCCCGCCGCGGCGTCCATCGCCGCGAGGAACGGCCCCACCTCGCGCACCCCGTAGACCACGTGGGCCGAGAGCACCACGTCGGCGGCGAGCGGCGCGTCCAGGGGCCAGCCCTCGGGGACGATGCGCACGTTCTCGACCCGCGCCTCGCCCAGGGTGCGCTCCAGCTCGGCCCGCATGGCGGGCGAGGGCTCGACGGCGATCACCTCGGCCACCTGCGCGGCCAGGTAGGGCAGGTAGCGCCCTGTTCCGGCGCCCACGTCAATCACGCGGTCCGTAGGGCGCAACCGCGGCGCGAGAGCGCCCATGAACGCGTCGGGCTGGGGCTGGCGCCTGCTCGCCGCGGCAAACTGCCCCGCCCGCCCGGCCCAGGTGTCGGCGTAGCGCGCGAAGACCGGGTCCGTCGCCGCCTCGCCCTGGGCCCGCTCCGCGTCGTACATCCGGCGCCACGTCTCCAGCCAGTCCTGCCCGCCAGCTCTGATCCCTGTCATGGCGCTGTCATCCTTCGTCCGGGGGGGCCGGTTAAGCCTCTGCAACCGTTATGGTATAATACATCGGGCGCCGAAAGACAATCCTAACGACTTCTTAACTCCCGGCCCGCCTCCCGGCGGCGGCGCGCCGGGCCCGGTCTTTCGACATGCGGCGCCGCCCGCGGCGGTCGCCCGAGGTACGAGCCCTATGAGTGAGCTAGGGGCGCGCCTGCGCCAGGCGCGCGAGGGCCAGGGTCTCTCGCTGGCCCAGGCCGCCATTGACACGCGCATCCTCCAGCAGTCCCTCGCCGCCCTCGAGGAGGGGGCCTACCACCGTCTGCCCAGCGATGTGGTGATCAGGGGCTTCATCCGAAACTACGCCCACTACCTCGGCCTCCCCCCCGACGAGCTGATCGAGCTCTACCGGCGCGAGCGCGGCGCGACCGACCAGATCCGGGTCGTGCCTGCCACCAACCCACCGCGCACCCGCTCCTACGTGCTGCCCAGCTTCTTCGGCGTCTTCTTCGTGACCATGGCCCTGATCGGCCTCTCGTACGTGGCCTTGAACGCGGTTGGTCGCCTCGGTGCCCGCACCACGACCTCGGCCATGGCCGCGCCCACCGCCACCGTGCCGCCCCCGTCGCCGCTGCCCACGGCCACCGCCGGGGTCGCGCCGACGATCGCCGTGCCCGCCCGCACGGCCGTCCCCGGTGGGCCCACGGCGCCCGCCGGCGCCACCGCCCTCGGCGGCGCCACGTCCGGGCCCGCCGCCGGCGGCGCGCTCGAGGCCACGCCCACCCCCTCCGCCCCGATCGTGCTCGAGGTCGCCGTGCCCAGCGCCCGCGGCAACGAGAACTCCTGGGTGCGCGTCCAGACCGATGGCAACACCGTCTTCGAGGGGATCATGCGCAGCGGCGAGAAGCTCGTCTTCGAGGCCCAGCGCCGCGTCCTCGTCCGCGCCGGCAACCCGCCCGACGTCTTCGTTACGGTCAACGGCCTCCAGCAGGGCGCCCTCGGCCAGACGCCCGGCCAGCCCGTCAACTGGCCCTGGCCCCCGAACTAAGCTCAATGGCTGTAAGGGGTTCGCCGTCGCCTCGCCCCGCCCCCACGCCTTACGCCCCCCAAGGTATGGCAGCAGACAATAGCTTCGATATCGTCTCCGACTTCGACCACCAGGAGCTGGTCAACGCCGTCGATCAGGCCATGCGCGAGATCCAGACGCGCTATGACCTGAAGGACACGAAGACGGCGCTCGACCTCTCCAAGACCGAACTGGCGATCACCACCGACACCGAGATGAGCCTGCGGGCCGTCCGTGACATCCTCGAGACCAAGGCCCTGCGCCGCCAGCTCTCGCTCAAGATCTTCGACTACGGCAAGCCCGAGGACGTCAGCGGCGGCCGCGTCCGCCAGGTCGTGGCCCTGCGCAAGGGCATCAACAGCGACCTGGCCAAGCAGATCGCCAAGCAGATCCGCGACCAGTTCCCGAAGATCCAGCCGCGCATCCAGGGCGAGACCCTGCGCGTCACCTCGAAGAGCCGCGACGAGCTCCAGGCCGTGATCAAGTTCCTCCGCGAGCAGGAGGCCCAGATCGACGCGCCGCTCCAGTTCACCAACTACCGCTAGAAGATCACCAGAGTGGCGGCGAGCGGCCGGCATGCCCCTGTGGCGCGCCGGGCCCCGACGCCCCGAGAGCGCATGAAATATCATATTGTCACTCTGGGCTGCCCCAAGAACGCCGTAGACAGCGAGGGCATGGACGGCTTGCTTGCCGGCGAGGGCCACACCCCCGCCGCCGGCGCCGACGACGCCGACGTGATTATCGTCAACACCTGCAGCTTCATCGCGGCCGCCCGCGACGAAACGATCGGCGTCCTGCGCGCCCTCGGCGAGGCCAAGCGCGACGGCCAGCAGATCATCGCCGCCGGCTGCATGGCCCAGTCCCACGGCGCGGAGGTCGCCGCCGTCCCCGGCGTGGACAGTATCCTCTCCACCCGGCAGTGGATGCAGATCGGCGAGCTGGTCGGCTCGCGCACCGCCGCCAACGGCAAGGAGCTGCCGGTGATCGGGCTGGCCCCGGCGCGGGCGGCGGCCCCGGCCCAGCTACCCGTGATCGGGCTGGCACAGGCAACGACGGCGGCCCCGGCCTCGATCGGGCTTCAGCCCTCAGCCCTCGGCCCTCAGCCCTCCGAAGGCGGCTACGCCGACTGGCGCACCGCCCAGATCCGGCGCACCCGCAGCGCGCCCTCGGCCTACCTCAAGATCTCCGACGGCTGCAACCTGCGCTGCGCCTTCTGCACCATCCCCAGCTTCAAGGGCGACATGGCCTCCAAGCCCGTCGGCGCGGTGCTCGCCGAGGCCCGCGAGCTCGTCGCCGCCGGCACCCGCGAGATCGTGCTCGTCGCCCAGCACCTCACCGACTACGGGCGCGACCTCGGCCTCAAGGACGGCCTCGCCACCCTGCTCGACGAGCTCTGCCGGCTGCTGCCCGAGGACGTCTGGGTGCGCCTGATGTACGCCTACCCCCACGGCATCTCCGAGCGCCTGATCGAGGTGATGGCCAGCCGGCCCCAGATCTGCAAGTCCCTCGACATGCCGCTCCAGCACGCCCACCCGGCCACCCTGCGCCGCATGCGCCGCCCCCCCGACGCCGAGCGCACCATGCGCATCATCGGTGACCTGCGCGCCGCCATGCCCGACTTCGCCCTGCGCTCGACCTTTATCGTCGGTTTCCCCGGCGAGACCACCGCCGAGTTCCGCGCGCTGCTGGCCTTCCTCGAGGAGGCCCGGCTCGACCGCGTCGGCGCTTTTCGCTACTCGCAGGAGCCGGGCACCCACGCCGCGAGCCTCCCCGACCAGGTGCGCCCCCAGGTGATCGAGAAGCGCTGGCACGAGCTGATGCAGCTCCAGCGCCGCGTCTCTCTCGCCCAGACCGCCCGCTGGCAGGGCCGCGCGCTCCCCGTGCTGATCGAGGGCCACGGCACCGCCGACGACGGCCGCCCCCTCGCCGTGGGCCGCTCGTTCCGCGACGCCCCCGAGATTGACGGCCAGGTCTTCGTCTGGGGCGCGCCTCCCGTCGGCGCGATCGTCCCTGTGCGCGTCACCAGGACTACGGAGTACGACCTGTGGGGCCAGCTCGCCTAAATGCTAAATGCAACATGCAAAAGGCAGCCCCGCGCCGGTTTGCGGCGGGCTCGCGCATTTCGCATGTTGCATTGAAGCGGCGTGGGGAGGGGGATCTACGCGGTAGGTGCGGGGAACCTACCGAGAGGAGGTCAGGCCCCGCCGGTGCGGGCCTGGATCGCCTTCTGCAGGCGCTTCAGCTCGTTCGGGTTGTTGCGCGCCAGGTAGTCAACCATATAGTCAATGGCCGTGTCGCTGTAGTCGTCCAGCAGGCCGTCGAGCACCTGGCGCACCACCATCTGTACGAAGTCTTCCTCCGAGATCGCCGGCGTGTAGACATAGGCCAGGCCCTCGCGGTGGCGGTTGAGCACGCCCTTCTCGGCCAGGCGGCTCATCGTCGTCATCACCGTCGTGTAGGCGATCTCGCGCTGCTGCGACAGCCGGCGGTGCACCTTCTTCACCGTGCTCCGCTCGTCCTGCCACAGGATCTGCATGATCTCCGTCTCGAGGGGGCCTAACACCTTGACCAGGCCGTCTTTCGTGGGGCTGAAGCGGAAGCGCATGTTGAGCGGCATAACGGCACTCCTTTCGGGTCGGACGAGGCTGGCTGCGACTGAAGGCTGGGTCTGCCGGGTCAACGTCTAGTCGGGGTGCGCTGGCCCTTGCTCCTACCGCCTTACATATGGCGCAGTGTACTAGCGCCCTTCCCCTGGTACAATGGAAATGGATTACGCAGCCATTACAAACAAGGCGGCCTGCGTGCTCTTCCAGGGCTTCTCTAAGCGGTCGTACTATTACCGCTCGTACTATGTCCAACGTTCCTTGTAAGCGCTTTAGCTGAGAACACTATGACACAAGCTGACAGCAGAGTGATGATTCAACGAGCGATGCGCGCCGTTTTCCCCGCCGCCGAGGCGCGGGTCGCCGGCTTCTACCAGATGCAGGAGTACCACCTTGGCTGGCGCGACCAGGCCCTCGCGCCGACCGAGTCCGACCCCGGCAAGCTGATCCGCCCCCAGCTCGTCCTGCTGGCCTGCCAGGCCGCCGGCGGCGATCCGGCCCAGGCGGTGCCGCTGGCGGCGGGGGTGCAGCTGCTCCACGACTTCACGCTCATCCATGACGACATCGAGGACAACAGCGACACCCGCCGCGGCCGCGCCACCCTCTGGTCGCTCTGGGGCCTGGCCCAGGGCATCAACGCAGGCGACGGCATGTTCGTGCTCGCCCACCTCGCCATCCACCGCCTCGGCGAGGCCGGCGTCCCCGCCGAGCGGGCCCTCGCCGTGCTGCGCCGCTTCGACGAGGTGATCCTCCAGGTCTGCGAGGGCCAGTACCTCGACATCGGCTTCGAGGGCGCCCTCGGCATCACCCCCGACGACTATCTGGCGATGATCGGGCGCAAGACCGCGACCCTGATCGCCGGCTCGTGCGAGCTCGGCGCGATGGTGGCCGGCGCGCCCCCCGCCACCGCCGCCGCCCTGGCCGAGTTCGGCATGAGCGTCGGCCTCGCCTTCCAGATCGAAGACGATATCCTCGGGGTCTGGGGCGACCCCGAGGTCACGGGCAAGCCCCGCGCCGCCGACCTCTACCGGCGCAAGCTGAGCCTGCCCGTCGTCCACGCCCTCGCCGCCAGCCCCGCCCGCGCCGAGCTGGCCCGCGTCTACGGAGGGGGCGAGATGGACGACGCGGCCGTGGCCACGGCCCTGGCCGCCCTCGACGCCGCGGGCTCGCGGGCCTACTGCGCCGAGGCGGCCGCCGGCCACCACGCCGCCGCCTTCGCCGCCCTCGATCGCGTCCCCACAGCCGGCAACACCGCCGCCGAGGCTGCCCGTCTCAGGCTGCGCGCCCTCGCCGAGAGCCTGATCGGCCGCCAGGCGTAGATCTGGGGGAACCAGGTTCCCCCAGGCCCTCGCTAAGGTCCAGGTGCGCGACGCAATGCTGAAGCTCTGCCTGCTCACTGGCGAGTACCCGCCCGAGCCCGGGGGCGTCGGCGCCTACACGGGCTGCCTGGCGGAGGCCCTGCGCGCCCGCGGCCACGAGGCCGACGTGCTCACCATCCAGGGCGGCGCCCTCGTCCGCTACGGCGCCGACGGCCGCGCCGAGGCCCTCAGCCGTGCCGGCCTCGACTGGTCGCCCCGCTGCTGGCCGCCGCTGATCGTGGCCCTGGACGCCCTGCGCCCCGCCTGGCTCCACATCCAGTACCAGACCGGCGCCTACGCCATGCGCCCCGGGGTCAACCTGCTGCCCTGGCGCCTGCGTGGCCTCAGGGGCCGTCCCCGGGTGGCCGTCACCTTCCACGACCTGCTCGTCCCCTACCTCTTCCCCAAGGCCGGCCCGCTGCGCCGGTGGGCCAACCTGCGCCTCGCCCGCGACAGCGACGCCGTGGTGGCCACCAACGCCGCCGACGCCGAGCGGCTGCGCAGGATCACAGCTCATGCCTCACAGCTCACACCTCAGATCATCCCGATCGGCTCGAACATCCCCGTCGCCCCGCCGCCCGGCTACGACCGCGGGGCCTGGCGGGCCGGCCTCGGCGTCGCCCCGGCCGAGCTCCTGGTGGCCTACTTCGGGCTGCTCTCGCCCAGCAAGGGCGCCGACGTGCTGGTCGAGGCCCTGGCCCGGCTCGAGCTGCCGTGGCGCCTGCTGCTTGTGGGCGGGGCGGCCACGGCGCCGCAGGACGTCGCCCACGCCCATGCGGTGCGCGCGCGGCTCGCGGAACTCGGGCTTGACGGGCGGGTCGTCGCCACGGGGCACGTGCCCGACGCCGAGGTCTCGGCCCATCTGCTCGCCGCCGACTGCGCCGCCCTGCCCTTCCGTGACGGAGCCTCCTTTCGCCGCGGCAGCCTGCTCGCCGCCCTGGCCCACGGCTGCCCCGTGATCAGCACGGCCCCGGCCGACGCCGACACCGCGGCGCGCCTGGCCCCCGCCGCCCTCCTGGCGCCCCCTGGCGACGCGCCTGCCCTCGCCACCGCCCTGGGCCGCCTCGCGGCGGACCCCGCCCTCGCCGCCGCCCTCGCCACGGCGGGCCGCGCCCTGGCGGCGCAGTTCTCGTGGGACGCGATCGCCGCCCAGCACGAGCGGTTGTATGAGGTGTGAGCCTGCTCGCTGCGCTCGCCGTCACACCTCACACCTCACACCTCAGATTTGCCCCCCGCTGGCGCGCACGCTATAATCTCGCCTGATGCGTCCCCCGGGGCGCCTCCTGGCGTTCCCTGCGAACTCGAAGCCCCAGGACGTTTATGCTACAAGGGTTAGGCGCGTCAGAGAGGCATAGCGTGGGACTGCCGCGCAGCGACATACGGCGGATCTTCGCCCTCGCGATGGTCGGCGGCCTCGGCCTCGGGGTCCTCGTCTACGGCTTCGTGCGCCTCGTCGAGGGCGCCCCGCCCGCGCCGGCGGGCCGCAGCCTGCTCATGGCCCTCCTGGTCGGTGGGCTGATCGGGCTCGCCATGTGCGCTGCGGTCAAGCTGGCCCTGCGCCAGGCCGCCTACGAGCTCCACGCCTTCGCCGTCGAGCTCACCGACACCGCGCTGCCCGCCCCCGTCCCCACGGGCGGCGACGACGTCGTGTACATGCGCGAGACGCTGAGCACCGCCCTCGCCTTCGTGCCCCGCTCCGACGCGCTCCCGCGCCTCGCCCAGGAGCTGGCCGCCACAGCCGACCCGGGCGAGGCCCTGGCCCTCGCCGCCGGCCAGATCGCCCAGCACCTGCCCGTGCGGGGCGCCGTGCTCCTGGTGCTCGACGCCGAGCGGGGCGCCCTGGTGCCGGTCGCCAGCTGGGGCCTGGCCCGCCTCGACCACGCCGTCGCCCTCGACCTCGACTCGACCGCCCTCGGCCGCGCCCTGGTCGAGGGCCGCTCGACCGACTACAGCGGCCTCCAGGTCCGCGAGCTGCTGCCCCTGCAGCGCGGCCCCGAGGCCCTGACCATGGTCTGCCTGCCGCAGTTCGTCCGCGGTCAGCCCTTCGCCACCCTCTGCCTGGTGGCCGAGGGCGCCGAGGTGCGGCTCAGCGACGAGCAGCGGGCCTTCGCCCGCGGCGTCGCCGATTTGCTCACCCTCGCCGTCCAGAGCGGCCTCAACCGCCGGCTCTTCGCCCGCGAGAGCGAGCGCCTGGTGGCCTTCGAGCAGCTCGGCGGCGTCCTGACCGGCAGCCAGCGCCTCGACCAGGCCCTCGAGCAGGTGCTGCGCGTCGCCGCCCGCGTCACCGACTCGGCCCACGGCACGCTACTCCTGCTCGAGCATGACGAGAGCCGCGTCCGCTACAGAGTGGCGCTCAGCGAGGGCTACGTGCTGCCGATCAGCGTCACCGCGGCGCCAATCCTCAAGCACGGGCTGGCCGGCTGGGCGCTGCGCGAGCGCAGGGCCGACACCGTCGAGGACACCGAGCGCGACGCCCGCTGGCTGCCCGTGCCCGGCCTGGAGGCGATGCGCTCGGCCCTGGTGGTGCCCCTGCTCTACGGCGAGCGCGCCCTCGGCGTGCTCACCCTGGCCGACCCGGCGCCGCGCCACTACAGCCGGCGCTCCCTGGCTCTCTGCTCGGCCCTCGCCGCCCACGCCGTCACCATCCTGGCCCGCGTCCAGTACGAGGAGATCGTCGCCCCCGGCAGCGCCGCCCTCGCCAGGCGCATGTTCGAGGGCCACGTCGGCGCCGAGAGCCTGGCCGACCTGCTCGGCGACGGCCAGGCCCTCAGGGCCGCCCTCGACCCCCAGTCCCGCGAGCTGGTGGTGCTCTACGCCGGCCTGCGGGGTCTCGATCGGCTCGAGCTCGAGCCGGTCCAGCTGGTCGAGCAGATCCTCGGGCCGGCCGTCTCTGCCCTCGCGGCGATCAGCCACGAGCACCAGGGCTACCTCTCGCTCTGCGAGAACGGCGCCATGCTGCTGGCCTTCGGCTACCCCGTGGGCCATGGCGACACCCGCGTTCGCGCGCTGCGCGCCGCCCAGGCGGTGCAGGCCGCGGCCCGCCGCCTGCGCAACCGCTGGCGCGCCCAGCTCGGCGCCGACCTGGCCCTCAGCGCTGGCCTCGCCGCCGGCCCCCTCGCCACTGGCGTCGTCGGCGACGAGCGCTTCAGCGCCGTGAGCCTGGTCGGCGCCCCCCTCGCCGAGGCCGCCCGCATCCAGCGCCTCGCCCGCCACGACGAGGTGCTGGTCGCCGACTCCCTCGCCAGCAGCTTTGGCGTGGAGGGCCCCTTCCCCCTGGAGCGCCTCGCCCCCCTCGACGCCGCGGAGGGCGAGGCCCCGCGCTCGGTCTACAGGCTCGCGCCCGGTCGCTGAGAGGAGCCGCCAATGGCACGGTCCCGGATCGCAGATCAAGCCCTCGGCGACCTGCGCGCCGACTCGCTGCTGCGCATCGCCGCCGCGATCGAGACGGCCGTTACCCTCGACGAGCTGCTCATGCTCGGGCTCCACGAGTTCGCCCGCCTGCTCGAGCTGGTCAACAGCGGCGTGATCCTGCTCAGCGACGACGGCGCCCAGGCCCGGCTGGTCAGCACCTCGCCCCCGCGCCCCTCGCTGCCGCCCCCCTTCGCCCTCGCCGAGACCACCGTGCTCCAGCAGGTCGTCGCCGAGCGCCAGCCCGCGCAGCTCGACGTCGCCCGCGACCTGGCCAGGCCGGACGCCGCCCCCGCCACGCTCCGGCTCCTCCCCTATCTCAGCGCCGAGCGGGTCGAGTCGCTGCTGCTGATCCCTCTGGTCGCCCAGGACAGCTGCATCGGCGTGCTGGTCTTCGCCAGCGTGGACAAGCCGCGCCGCTTCAGCGCCGTCGAGGTGGCCCACGCCCGCCTGCTCGCCGGGCAGCTCGCCGCCGCGATCACCTCGTTCCGCATCACCGAGAAGGCCCAGCGCCGCACCGAGGAGCTGGCCACCCTCAACGACATCGCCGCCGCCGTGGCCTCCTCGCTCGACACGCGCGAGGTCTACCACCTGGTGATGGAGAAGATCAACAAGTACTTCCGCGTTGACGCGGGCTCGCTGCTGATGCTCGACGAGGAGAGCGGCGAGCTGGTCTTCGTGATGACCCTGGAGGCCGGCGAGGAGAAGCTCTTCGGCGTGCGCGTGCCCCGCGGCCAGGGCATCGTCTGGAGCGTAGCCGACGCGCAGCGCTACGCGATCGTCAACGACGCGCCGAACGACCCGCGCTTCTACCGCCAGGTCAGCGACTCGGTCGGCTACGAGGTCAAGACCATCCTCTGCGTGCCGATCCTGGTCAAGGGCCGCACGATCGGCGTGATCGAGCTGCTCAACAAGCGCGACGGCCCCTTCGGCGAGGAGGAGGCGGGCCGTCTGATGCGCATGGCCGCGACGATCGGCGTGGCGATCGAAAACGCGCGCCTGTTCCAGACCGTCACCACCGTGCGCGACCGGCTCGAGGCCATCCTCAACTCGACCAACGACGGCATCCTCATGGCCGATATGCGCGACGTGGTCGTCACCGCCAACCCCGAGGCCGCCCGGCTGCTGCAGGTGCGCCGCGACGACCTGATCAGCAGGCCCCTCGACGACCTGCTGGCCGAGCTGCGGGCCCGCGCCACGGACGTGAGCGCGCCCTCGTGGCTCAACGACGGCGACGACGGCGACGACGTGGTAGTCGAGCTCGAGCTGGCCTCGCCCCAGCGCCGCTATCTGCGCCACTACACCCTGCCGGTGCGCGAGACGAGCGGGGCCCAGATCGGCCGCCTCGCCCTGTTCCAGGACATCTCGAAGGAGCGCGAGCTCGCCCAGCTGCGCGAGGACTACACGGGCATGCTCGTCCACGACCTGCGGGCGCCGCTCACGGCGATCATGAACGGGATCATGATGGTCAAGCGCGGCCTCGGCGGCCCGATCTCCGACCAGCAGCAGGAGCTGCTCGGCATCGCCCACCAGGGCAGCCAGACCATGCTCGAGATGATCAATACCCTGCTCGATATCGCGCGCCTCGAGCAGGGCCACATGAGCCTGAACTGCGAGCCCCTCTCGCCCTACGCGGTGGTTGACCAGACCCTCGACCGCCTCAAGGTGGCGGCCGAGGCCCAGCGGGTGCGGCTGGCCCAGGAGCTGACCGTCGGCCTGCCGCTGCTCGAGGCCGACCGCGAGAAGCTGGTGCGCGTGCTGCAGAACCTGCTCGACAACGCGATCAAGTTCTCGCCAGGCGGCAGCGTCATCACCCTTGGCGCCTCGTTCGCCCACGGCGACCGGGACGCCGTGGGGCGGCTCGGCGCCGACCTGAGCCCGCCCGACCTCGTCGCGGGCGACTGGCTGGTCTTCTGGGTGCGCGACCAGGGCCCGGGCATCCCGCCCCAGTACCACGAGCGCATCTTCGAGAAGTTCGGCCAGGTCCACGGCGGGCGCAAGGTGCGCGGCACCGGCCTCGGATTAACATTTTGTAAGCTGGCCGTCGAGGCCCACGGCGGGCGGATCTGGCTGCAAAGCGCCCAGGGCGTCGGCAGCACCTTCGCCCTGGCCCTCCCCCTGAGTCAGGACCAGCGCCCGTAAGGCCACGGGCATGAAGATGAAAAGAATTTACACACGGCGGGTAACAAAATTATTAGCTGGGGCGTTTGTGGAAGGAAAGGCGATGATCTATAATGGTGCGAATGCTCAGCCATCACTACCAGGTGTAAGAGAAGCCGGTCGCCTGTGCCTCAGGGCGCCGCGACGCACGACAGTGTCTGCCACGGGATGAAGCGCCGGCGAGGCTACCCGGCGCCAAGGGCCGGTGTGGCGTTAGACAGGCCTCAGGCGTCCAGGCGGTTCGCGATGCGCCAGATCCTCAATGAATACCGCTCTCGGCTGCAGTACACCGTCATCGGGCCGTACCTGGTCCTGATGGTCCTGGTGATGCTGATCGGCTCGTTCATCGCCATCACCCTGGTGGCCGACAGCTGGCAGGAGCGCTTCAACAACCAGTTGGGCCAGGTGGCGCGCAACTTCACCGAGTCGTTCGCCCAGCGCGAGATCGGCAACATTGACTACATCGGCCTGATCAGCTTCACCGCCCCCAACGCCCAGACGGGCGCCCCCTCGGTCGCCCAGGCCATGCGCGAGCGCGATGTGGACGGCCTGGCCCTCGCGATGCGCGGCCTCTGGCAGCTCGGCCAGACCGCCGACAATGTCCGCGCCGACCGCCTGATCATCTTCGACCCAGCCGGCCAGGCCCTGCTCGACTGGGAGCGCACCCCCGGCAACCTCGTCGAGCCGACCCGCTACGTCGGCACCAACCTCGCGGGTGTGCCCCTGGTCGGGAGCGTGCTGCGCGGCCAGAGCCAGCCCGTCGAGGGCAGTGAGGTCGTGGGCGATAAGTACAGCGGTCTGATCTCGTTCCGCGACGCCGAGGGCCGCGACAACCTGCACTTCTTCACCGTCGCCCCCGTCTATATCGCCGACCCGGCCACAGACGACGAGCTGCTCGTCGGCGGGATGCTCGTCGCCCAGCGCCTCGACGCCCTGCTCCAGGATCTCCAGACCAGGAGCCAGTCCGCCGTCAGTACGATCTACGACGTTGGCGGCAGCGCCCGCTCCTCCACCGCCGCCGGCGTCCCCCTCGACGCGCTCGACATGGGCCAGGCCCTGATGGCCCAGGTTGCCGCCCTCAACACCCCCGGCGAGCCCACCCCCGCCGGCCGCCGCGCCGGCGACCCGGAGGACCCCTGCCTCGACATCGGCAACCTCACCGGGCGCCTCGCTAGCCCTGTGGAGCCCACCCGCCTGCCCAGTTG
>DAOLDO010000012.1:0-22186 GCA_035327325.1 Chloroflexaceae bacterium
AGATCGGGCAGCGCGAGGTTGTACAGGACAAGCTTCGGCATAACAGACGGATTATACCACGCCGGTGCCCGGAACCGCCGGGCCGTCCAAGACGTGTCACTCCCGTGCCCGCCACGACGGGCCCGCAGATGCACAACCGTAGGAGGTCAGATATGCTTCGTCTGCTCGCCATGCTGCTCGCCGCCGTCGCCCTGGCCGCCTGGGGCGCCCAGCCCGCCCAGCCCGCCCAACAGCGGGTCGAGCCCGCCGAGATCGAGACGGTCACGGTCGAGATCCTCGAGTCCGACCCGGTGCAGGTGGTGGCCAACATCCAGGGCTACCTCGGCAACGGCTGCATGAGCCTGGGCGAGATCACCCAGAGCCGCAGCGGGGACACGGTCGAGGTCACGGTGCCCGCCATCCACAGCGGCGCCGAGATTTGCACCATGCAGCTCCAGCTGATTGACGAGCGCGTCCCCCTGGAGGGGCCCTTCGCCCAGGGCGAGTACACCCTGATCGTCAACGGCGTCGAGACCAGCTTCTCGGTTTAGGGGCACGGCGGAGCCCCCTCTTCCCCGCGGGGAGGAGGGGGCTCGGCGTTGCTGGGCGGGGCCTACGGGGCGAAGCCGCCGTTGGCGCCCATCATCGCCGCGAAGATCGCCGCGAAGAACAGGATGAAGCAGAGCCCGATCGCCAGGGCGATCGCGAACTGGATCAGGATGACGTAGAGGGCCTTGTTGCTCGGCAGGTTCATGCCCGACTGGATGGCCAGGTAGGTCAGGTAGAGGTTGTAGATCGCCAGGGCCAGGCCGGCGATCCAGCCCACAAAGGGGATGAGGTTGAGGATGCTGCCGATGACGAGCAGCGGCGCGCCGAACAGCGACAGGCCGTAGGCCAGCTCGCCGAACTGACCGGTGCCGCCGAAGGCCCGGCCCAGCAGGTAGGTGATACCCCAGGAGATCAGCAGGACGAGGACGGTGAAGATGATCGCCCCGAAGATCGCGCCGATGATGCTCGGCTGGGCCGCCGCCGCCATCTCCGGGTCCAGGCCCGTCATCGCCGGCTGGTTCAGGCCGAGGGAGGCCGCGATCGCCGCGATGATCGCGTTGATCACGCCGGCAATCACCGAGTAGATCAGCGCCCAGGTCAGGTTGTTCCGCTCGTGCTCCTCGAACGTGGCGACGGACGGCTTGGTCAGGACTGCGATGCTGCCGTTGATCATTTCCTGGAACATGGACCCTTGGCTCCTTGCTGCTGAGAGGCTCGCCCGTATTGTAAACGATTAAACGCAAAAAGATAGCCCCTCTCGCCGGGAAGATCGGCGCGAGGGGCTACAGCCTGCGGGCGGGCTAATGGAGCGCGGGGCGGAACTTGTAGCCGTACACCAGCACGTTGTCGGGGCCCGTGTCGGCCAGCCGGCGCGTGGCCAGCTCGACCGGCATGCCCACCGCCAGGTCCTCCTCGGCGCAGTCGGTGAGCTGGGCCGTGACCAGAGGGCCCTCCGCCAGGCGCACGAGGGCCACCGGGTAGGGCGCGAGCCCCTCGTAGCCCGCGGGGGCCTGGCGGATCACGCTGAAGCTGTAGACCTCGCCGCGGCCGCTGAGGGCCACGGTCTCCCACGCGTCCGGGTCCTCGCCCAGGGCGGGCGGGCGGGCCGGGAAGCGCACCTCGCCGGTGGCCGTGTTGCGCTGCCCCTCGAGCCTGTAGCGGGCGCCGCGCTGGCGCCAGTGGCGTGCGATCTCCATCGTTAGCTCCTCATGGCTGTGAGGTGTGAGTCGCTCGCTGTGTGAGCTGTGATCCGCCACGAGCACGGCCGCGTCACCTCACACCTCACACCTCACACCTCACACCTCACACCTCATACCTCACACCTCACACCTCACACAGTCCGCCCCAGATTGATCCGCGGCGCCTCGCCGGCCAGCATGCGCGCTAGCTCCTCGAGGGCCACGCCCAGCTCGCCCGGCCTGGTGGTGCCGGTGCCGCCGCCCACGTGGGGTGTGAGGATGACGTTGTCGAGGCGGCAGAGGGGGCTGTCGGCGGGCAGGGGCTCGTAGGGGAACACGTCCAGCCCGGCGCCGGCGATGCGCCCGGCGACCAGGGCTTCAATCATGGCCGCCTCGTCCACCACGCCACCGCGGCAGATGTTCACCAGGTAGGCGTCGGGCTTCATCAGCTCCAGCTCGCCCGCGCCGATCATGCGCTCGGTCTCGGGCGTGTGAGGCACGGCCAGGCAGACATAGTCGCTCTCGCGCAGCAGGTCGGGCAGGTCGCTGTAGCGCGCCTCGACCGAGCGCTCGACCTCGGGGCTGAGCGGGCGGCGCTTGTAGTAGCGCACCTCCATGCCCATCGCGCCGGCGCGGCGGGCCAGCTCGTAGCCGATCTCGCCCATGCCGACGATGCCGAGCACCTTGCCCGTCACCTCGTGCAGGCGGGTGTGGCGCATCCAGTGGAAGGCCATCTTCCACTGGGCGGTCGGCTCGGGGCGCAGGCCGCGCAGCCTGTAGGCGCCCTCGGCCACGCTGCGGTGGCTGACCAGCAGGTCCTTGCTCAGGGCGAGGATCATGGTCATGGCCAGCTCGGCCACGCAGTTGGGCCCCTTGCGCGGCACCGCCCCGAAGGCCAGCCGGCGCTCACGCACCGCGGCGGCGTCAACGTTGGCGTAGTTGCGCCCCAGCTTGAGCACCGCCCGCAGGCTCGGCAGCCGGCCCAGCAGGGCCTGGTCAACCGCCACATCCTGGGCGACCAGCCCGACGGCCTGGCGCCCGGCCTCGGCCAGCTGCCCCTCGTCGGCGGGGCAGCGCAGGTCGAGCTGCGGGAAGCGTGGGGCCAGCTCCTGCGCCGCGGCGGCGTACTCGCCGTCGGCCACCAGGACGGTCGCGCGGCCGCTCTCGGATCCACTCATCGTCGTCCCCCTTCTCAGCGGCCGGCAGGGATGCTGGCCATCGCCCGCTTCATGCGCTCGAGCCCCTCGCGCAGCTTCTCCTCCGGCTGGAGGAAGGTGATGCGCAGGAAGTTCTCCCAGCCCTGGGCGAAGGCGGCCCCGGGGTAGACCAGGACGTGCTCGGTCGAGAGGATGTGCTGGGCCAGCTCCTTGCTGCTCAGCCCGGTGAAGCCGATGTCGGCGAAGACGAACTGGCCGCCCTGGGGGGCCCCGTAGGGGATGCCCATGCTGTCGAGGGCGTCGAGCACGATCTTGCGCCGGCGCGCGTAGGTGTCGCGCATCATCAGCAGCGGCTCCTCGGGGCCGGTCAGGGCGGCGATACCGGCATGCTGGGCGATGATCGAGGCCGGGCCCGAGACGGCCGCCTTGAGCCTGCGCACGCGCTCCATCAGCGGGGCGGGGCCGACCACCCAGCCCAGGCGCCAGCCGGTCATCGCGAACGACTTCGAGAGGGCGTTGAGGGTCAGGGTGCGCTCGCGGGCCCCGGGCACGGCGGCGGTGCTGACATGCTTCACGTCGTCGTAGACGAACACGTCGTAGATGTCGTCGGCGAGGATGGTCAGGTCGTGCTCGCGGGCCAGGGCCACCAGGGCCTCCTGGTCGGCCCGCCCGATCACGCCGGCGCTCGGGTTGTTCGGCGAGACCAGCAGCAGCGCCCGCGCGTTCGGCTGGATGACCTCGCGCACGCGCTCGGGGCTCACGCGGAAGTTATCGGCGACCATGGTGGGCACGCCGATCTTCTCGGCCCGGGCGAAGCGCAGCGAGTCGTTGTAGGTGTTGTAGTTGGGCTCGGGCACGATCAGGCCCTCGCCCGCGCCGACGCTGGCCAGCACCATCAGGAACAGGGCCTCCTGGCCGCCGTTGGTCACCACCACCTCGGTCTCGGGGTCGGCCTCGATCCCGTTGTAGCGGCGCACCCTGGCGCTGATCGCCTCGCGCAGGGCCGGCAGCCCCTCGGGCGGCGAGTGGTCGGCGGCGCGCGAGGCCATGGCCTCGCGGGCGGCGGCGACGATGTGGGCCGGAGTGTCGAAGTCGGGGTCGCCCCGGCCGAGGATGATCGCGTCGTTGTAGGTGCGGGCCTCGGCGATCAGGGCGTAGAGGAGGTCGGTGCCCTTTTTCTCTTGCGCGGTCATTGGCTGGACTCCTCTAGGACAGAGCCTTGAACACGGCGGCGAGCTCCTGGTCGGCAGGGACGGCGAGGCGCAGCACGCCGGGCGCCCCGAAGGCGGCCCCATCGGCCGCGCTGTACCCGGCGGCCTCGAGGGCAGCCCGGGCGGTCGCGGCGTCGGGCGGGCTGATGGCGAGCACCGAGCCGGCGGCGCCGGGCAGCGGGGCCAGCCCCTGCGCGTCGGCGGCGGCGCGGGCCTCGGCGGCGCGGGCAAGCAGGGCGGGGCGCAGCTCCTCCCAACCGCCGGCCAGGCCCTCCATCGCCTCGAGGGCGGCGTACTGCGAGGCGGTGCTGGTGCAGATCGCCATGATCTGCTTCTGCGACTGCATCGGCGCGACCCAGGACTCGTCTGCGGCGATGTAGCCGATCTGCCAGCTCTGCAGGCCCGCGCCCGGGGCCAGCTCGCCGATCAGGGCCACCCGCTCCAGGCTGGAGCCGGCCAGGGCCGCGGCGGCCGAGGGCCCCTCGGCCCAGGGGGCGAGGCCCTGGTCAACGATGATGCCGGCGCCGTGCTCGGCGGCGAGGGCGGCGATGGCGGCCCAGGCTTCGGCGCTGTAGGTGGCACCCGTCAGGCGGACGGGCGCCTCGAGGTAGATCAGGCGACCGCCCGCCTCCAGGGCCGCGCGCAGGGCCTCCACGTCCACCAGCATGCCGGCGGCCCGGTCCACGGCGACGGTGGCGAAGGGCAGGCCGCGCGCGCCGAGGGCCTGGCGCACGCCGGGGTGGACCACCTCGGGCAACACGAGGGGGCCGGCCAGGTCGCCGACGATCTGCAGGGCGAGGAAGCGGGCCTCCTGCGCGCCGGCGGTGATCAGCACATTGGCGGGATGGCAGGCCGCGCCCTGCTCGGCGAGCAGGCGGGCGGCGGCCTCGCGCAGCGGGGCGATGCCCGGCACGTCAACGTAGTGGGTCTGGCCCGACTCGAGCGCCCGGGCGGCCGCCTCGGCCACGGTCGGGTCGAGGGGGCGCACGGGCTGGTCGCCCCGCAGGTCGCGCTGCGCGGCGGGCATCGGGTCGAGGCCGGGGGTGGCGAGCAGGGTCGCGGTCGGGTCAGACACGGGTCCCATGGTCACAGTTCCTCCTCACGCGCGCCGTTGCGCGCCCGCAGGGCTCGATGCGCGCGCTGCTCGGCCTCGCAGATATGCTCGGACAGCAGAGCGTCGGCCTGTGCGAAGTCACTTGCGCGCATCGCGTCCAGGATGCGCTGGTGGATCTCCTGGTGCTGGTCGGGCTCGTTGGTGTGGGTGATGCTGGTCAGGCTGATCAGCATCGCCGTCTGCATGCGCATGCTGTTCCAGGCCGAGTACAGGCGGCCGTGGCCGGCGATCTGGCAGATCCGGTCGTGGAACGACAGGTCGAGCGAGACAAGCAGCGGGCGCTCCTTCGGCTGGTGGGCGGCCAGGCCGATCTGGTCCACAATCTCCTGCAGGACGGCCGCCTGCGGCGCGGTCAGGCGCTCGATCGCCCGGCGCATCGCCTCGCGCTCGAGCAGCAGGCGCAGGCTGTAGATCTCGCCGATGTCCTTCTCGGTGAAGTGGATGACGTGGTAGCCCTTGCGCGGCATGTTCACCAGCAGGCCCTCGCGCTCCAGGGCCGAGAGGGCCTCGCGCACCGGCGAGCGGCTGACCCCCAGCTGCTCGGCGATGGTCGCCTCGATCAGGTGCTCGTTCGGCTTGAAGACCCCGGTGATGATCGCGTTGCGGATATGCTGCTCGATATGGCTGCGGAGGTTGAGCACCTCGATGGGCGAGAAGCGACCTGCTGGCTCGGACATCACTGTACTCCCACTTCCTGCGCCGACACGCAAGGCTGCCCCGCTGGCCGAGCGCGAGCTCCGCCGGAGCAGAGTCTTTTCGATGCGGCCCGCCCGGCGCCCCGCCGGCTCGCCCGAGCGCGCTGGTCGAGTCCATCCTGATGAACTTTGTCTATTGTCGACAATCCTACAGTAGCAGAGGAGACCCCTTTTGTCAAGAAGCTGTTAAAGGGGGGCTGTGCAAAAAAACACAAGCGGCGCGTTAACGCGCCGCTCGTGAAAGGTTGCACACTGTAAAGACCCGGGTTAGTGCCGAGTGGCGACGCGGCCCTCCTCCGCCACCGAGGAGGACGGCGTGGAGCGACGGCTGCCTACGGCGTCGTGTCGGGCGCGCCGGCGAACAGCTCGGCCACCCGCAGCGTCACGCCCGCCAGCGTCGGCGAGGCCAGTTCGTCGTCCGGGCCCACTAGGCGCACCTGAGCGAAGCCGCCCAGGGCCGCGTCGGGCTGCCAGCAGACCAGCACGTCGCGCGTCTGGGGCCGCACAATCCAGTACTCGGGCAGGCCGGCCCGCGCGTAGGCGCCCCGCTTGATCTCCGTGTCCTGCTCGGGGTTCGAGGGCGAGAGCACCTCGGCGATCAGGTCGGGCACGCCCCTGATGCGCCGGTCGGCGATGATCCCCGCGTGCTCCCGCCGCACCAGCAGAAAGTCGGGCTGCACCGGGTCGCAGCCCGGCATCAGCACGCCGATCGGGGCGATGAAGCTATAGGCCAGGCCGCGATCCTCGGCGGGGTGGCCGACGTAGCGCACGAGCCGCGAGACGATCCACTGGTGAAAGTTGCTTGGCGCCGTGGTCATATAGAGCACCCCGTCGATCACCTCGTAGCGGTTGCCGTCGTCGGGCAGCTGCTCCCAGCGGGCGTAGCCCCAGGTGGTGTCGAGGGAGCGCAGCACAAGCTCCACTGGTGTCACCGTCATCGCGCACCTCGCCGTCGCCACTTCTGTTCGTCGGCCTGACGCCATCATCATTGTAGCACGCCCCCTCCCTCACCCCCCGCCTACACGGCCACCACGCTGTCGCCGGCGACGACGTAGGCGCGCTCGCCGGGGACCGGCCGCACGGTCGCGGCCCCGGTGAAGCCGCCGAAGGCCGGCAGCACGGTGAGCCCGGGGCCCACCAGGAAGCAGGGCAGCCGCTCGCGCTGCCGCCCCGGCCCCGCCAGGGCCACCGCCGGGTGCAGGTGCCCCGCAAGCACGTGCCCCGCCGCCTCGCGGCCGGGGGTGTGGCGCAGCACGAAGGGCCCCCACGGGTGCGGCTCGTCCACGCAGGTCACGCCCCAGTCGGCCGGCGGGTCGCCCGCCCCGAGGTCGTGGTTGCCCCGCACCAGCAGCAGCTCCAGCCCCGGGCGCCGGGCCCGCCAGGCGGCCACGGCGTCGAGCACCGCCGGCGCCCGCCCGGCGCGCGCGTGCAGCAGGTCGCCCAGCACGACCAGCCGCGCCGCGCCCGTACGCTCCAGGGCCCGCTCCAGCCGCCCGAGGTCGGCCGCCGTCACGCCCTCGGGCACCGCAAGGCCGCCCGCGCGGAACGCCGCCGCCTTGCCCAGGTGCGCGTCGGCGATCACGAGGGCGCCGCCGCGCGGCCAGTATAATGCCCGCTCGGGGAGCAGGGCGACGGGCTCGCCGGCCAGCTCGATCTCGACCTGCGTAGACATTGCGCGCACCAGAGTGAGCGGTTGACTCGAGCGATTATAGCAGGCCCGCGCCGGCGGGCGAGGCCAGCCCCGCCCCACGCCAGATCCGCACCAGCGAGAAAGGCCCACCGATGCGCCTCGACCTCCCCGCCCTCACGACCGACCGCCTGCTGATCAGACCCTTCACTATGGGCGACCTCGACGCCGCCGTGCGCGTGCTCGACGAAGAAATCTACGGGCCGGCCGCCGCCGGGGCCAGGGCCGCCCGCGAGCGCTGGCTCCAGTGGACCGTCCTCAGCTACGAGCAGCTGGCCCTGCTCTACCAGCCGCCCTATGGCGACCGGGCCGTGACCCTGCGCGCCACGGGCGAACTGATCGGCGCCGTCGGCTACGCGCCCTGCTACCACCCCTTCGGCCAGCTCGGCAGCTTCGTCCAGGCCCCGCCCATGCGCCACACCGCCGAGGTCGGCCTCTACTGGGCCGTCGCCCCGGCGCACCGCGGGCGCGGCTACGCCGCCGAGGCCGCCCGGGCCCTGGTCGAGTTCGCCTTCGCCGAGATGCACCTGCACCGCATCGTCGCCACCACCGACCACGACAACCTCGCCTCGCAGCGGGTCATGGCCAGGCTCGGCATGCGCATCGAGCGCAACCCCCTGCCCGGCCCGCCCTGGCTCCAGGTGGTCGGCGTGCTCGAGCAGCCCGCTGGCTGAGCTTGTGACGCGGGACGCAAAGAACTGCGTAACCCGGCGTGGTACAATGGGCCCAGCAACAGGCGCGCAAGCTGCCCCCGGTCAATGGCGACAGCATAGGAGACTGACCAGGCCAGGCGGACAGGTCGGCGCCCCCGCGCGGGCGCGGCGCCCCGCGCCCCGGAGCGAACGCAGCCGGGCAGATCGGCCCGGTCAAGCTACTAGCACCAGAGAAGATCAGCGATGAGCGATTGGCACCTCTTCCATGGCCCGAACGCCGGCTACCTGATGGAGCTCTACGAGCTGTATCGCGCCGACCCCAGCGCGGTGGACGAGGCCACCAGGGCCTTCTTCGACCAGTGGAGCCCGCCCGAGGGCGCCGCCCCCGAGGCCCCCGCCGAGCCCCTCGACGTCACCCGCGTGGTCGGCGCCGCCCGCCTGATCCGCTATATCCGCGAGCTCGGCCACCTCGCCGCCCGCATTGATCCACTTGGCAGCGACCCGCCCGGCGACCCCGGCCTCGAGTTGGTGTCCCACGGCGTCACCCAGGCCGACCTGGCCGCCCTCCCCGCCCATATTATCCGCGGGCCGATCGCCAGCCAGGTCCGCGACGCCGCCGAGGGCGTCGAGCGCCTGCGCCAGATCTACTCTGGCCCGATCGGCTACGAGACCGACCAGATCCAGAACTTCGAGGAGCGCGCCTGGATCCGCGAGGCCGCCGAGAGCCGGCGCTACTTCCTGAACTTCGACCCCGAGCGCCAGCGCGAGCTGCTCGACCGCCTCACCGAGGTCGAGACGTTCGAGCGCTTTCTGCACAAGACCTTCCCCGGCCAGAAGCGCTTCTCGATCGAGGGCAACGACATGCTCGTGCCGGTGATCGACGCGATCATCCGGAACGCCGCCGCCTCCGGCACCCGCGAGGTCGTGATCGGCATGGCCCACCGCGGCCGCCTCAACGTGCTCGCCCATATCCTCGGCAAGCCCTACTCCTCGATCCTCTCCGAGTTCGTCACCCCCGACTACACCAAGGACACCTACCTCGGCTGGACCGGCGACGTCAAGTACCACCTCGGCGCCCGCAAGGCCTACCGCGAGAGCAAGGTCAAGGAGATGCCGATCACCCTGGCCCCGAACCCCAGCCACCTGGAGTTCGTCAACCCGGTGATCGTCGGCCGCGCCCGCGCCGCCCAGGAGAAGCGCACCCGCCCCGGCTACCCCTTCGAGGACGAGCAGGAGTCCCTCGCCATCCTCATCCACGGCGATGCCGCCTTCCCCGGCCAGGGCATCGTGGCCGAGACGCTCAACATGTCCGGCCTGGCCGGCTACCATATCGGCGGCACGATCCATATCATCCTCAACAATCAGATCGGCTTCACCACCGACTACGGCGACTCGCGCTCGACCCTCTACGCCTCCGACCTGGCCCGCGGCTTCGAGATGCCCGTGGTCCACGTCAACGCCGACGAGCCCGAGTCCTGCATCGCGGTCGCCCGCATGGCCTGGGCCTACCGCGAGAAGTTCCAGAAGGACTTCCTGATTGACCTGGTCGGCTACAGGCGCTGGGGCCACAACGAGGGCGACGAGCCCGAGTTCACCCAGCCGCGTATGTACGAGAAGATCCGCAACCACCCCACCGTGCGCGAGCTGTGGGCCCGCGAGCTCGAGCGCCGCGGCAGCCTCACCCGCGACGAGGCCCAGGGCCGCGTCGAGGGCGTGACCCAGCGGCTCCAGCAGGCCTACGACACGGTGCGCGAGCGCCAGCGCCTCGCCGCCGAGGCCCCGCCCCCCGCCCCGACCAAGCCCCTCGAGAACCCCATGCGCTCGTCCGTCTACGCCAAGCCGATCTCGGCCCAGAAGCTCGTCGAGCTCAACGAGGCCCTGCTCGAGCGCCCCGAGGAGTTCACCGCCCACCCTAAGCTCGAGCGTATGCTCCAGAAGCGCCGCCAGAGCCTCCACGACGCCGGTGGCGTCGAGTGGGCCCACGCCGAGGCCCTGGCCTTCGCCTCCATCCTCGCCGACGGCACGCCGATCAGGATGACCGGCCAGGACACCGAGCGCGGCACCTTCAGCCAGCGCCACCTGGTGCTCCACGACAGCATGACCGGCGAGCGCTACATCCCCCTGCACCACATCCCCCAGGCCCGCGCCGCCTTCGCGATCTACAACAGCCCCCTCTCCGAGGCGGCGGTGCTGGCCTTCGAGTACGGCTACAGCACCCACGCCCCCGGCACCATGGTCCTCTGGGAGGCCCAGTTCGGCGACTTCGCCAACAGCGCCCAGGTGGTGATTGACCAGTTCATCGTCTCCGGTCGCTCGAAGTGGGCCGTGGACCCGGCCCTGGTGCTGCTGCTGCCCCACGGCTACGAGGGCCAGGGCCCCGAGCACTCCTCGGCCCGCCTCGAGCGCTTCCTGCAGCTCTGCGCCACCGATAATATCCGCGTCGCCAACCCCACCACCGCCGCCCAGTACTTCCACCTCCTGCGCTACCAGGCCGCCTCGCTCTCGCTCCACCCGCGCCCCCTGGTGGTAATGACCCCCAAGAGCCTGCTGCGCAACCCGCGCGCCGCCTCCTCCCTCGCCGACATGGCCGAGGGCACGTTCCGCCCCGTCCTCGGCCTCGGCGCCGAGGCCCCCACCCCCGACGAGGTCACGCGCCTGGTCCTCTGCAGCGGCAAGGTGGCCACCGATATGCTCGCCTCGGGCGAGCTCGAGAAGGCCGGCGGCAGCGTTGATCTGCTGCGCCTCGAGATGCTCTACCCCTTCCCCGCTGAGGACCTCCAGGCCGCCCTCGCCCGCTACCCCAACCTCCAGGAGGTCGTCTGGCTCCAGGAGGAGCCCCAGAACATGGGCGCCTGGTCCTACGTCGCGCCGCGCCTGCGGGCTCTGCTCGACCCATCCACCCCGCTCACCTACGTCGGTCGCGCCGAGTCGGCCTCGCCCGCCGAGGGCGTCCACAGCCTGCACGTGATCAACCAGGCCCGCATCCTGCGCGAGGCCGCCAACGGCGCGGCGGTCGCCGCCGTGCCCGTTGATACCGCGCGCTAGGGTGGTCTGACGAAACAGGCTCTGGGCCTGGATCACGAAGAGCACGAAGGGAACGAAGATCAGGAGCGACGCTCTACTGCTACGAGCGCTGCTGTGCCTCTCTCGTGGCTCGACCGAGCTGCGCTGGCACAGGCGTACCCGGCATCTTCGCGCTCTTCGTGGCCTTCGTGGTAATACATCAGCTGCCCATCTCCGCTCTTCCCAGTAGCACAGGGAGTGATAGACATGGCCCACGAGATCAAGGTGCCCGCCCTCGGCGAGTCGATCGTCGAGGCGACCGTGGCCCGCTGGCTGAAGCGCGAGGGCGAGGCGGTGGCCGCCGGCGAGCCCGTGGTCGAGCTCGAGACGGACAAGGTCAACCTGGAGGTCGCCGCCGACCACAACGGCGTCGTCGCCTCGATCGCGAAGGGCGAGGGCGAGACGGTCGGCATCGGCGATGTGCTCGGCACCATCGAGGCCGGCGCCGCCGCCGGGGCATCGCCCGCCCCCGCCGCCCCCCGCGCCGAGCCCGAGCCCCAGCCCGAGCCCCAGCCCGAGCCCGCGGCCACCGAGGCCACCGCGGCCGGCTACGGCTACCCCCAGGCCGCCGCGGAGAACCAGGGCGCGCCCCAGGCCGACGCCCCCTCCGTCGCCGCGAACGAGAACGGCGCAGGCGCCCCCTCCGCCACCCCCACAGCCCAGAAGGTCGCCGCCGAGCACGGCGTAGACCTGCGCGGCCTCAGCGGCAGCGGCCCCGGCGGCCGCATCACCAAGGAGGACGTGCTGCGCACCGTCGGCGGCGCCGCCACCGCCACCGTCGAGGCCCCGCCCCCCGCCAGGGCCCCGGCGCCCGCCCCCGCGGCCCCCGCAGCGGCCCCACGCCCCGCACCCGCGGCCCGCCCGGCGGCGCCCGCGCCCGCACCCGCGGCCGGCGGCAGGCCCGAGCAGCGCCAGCGCCTCAGCCGGCGCCGCCTCACCATCGCCAGGCGCCTCGTCGAGGCCCAGCAGACCGCCGCCATGCTCACGACCTTCAACGAGGTTGATATGAGCGCCGTCATGGAGCTGCGCAAGCGCCGCAAGGATAGCTTCAAGGAGCGCTTCGGCGTCGGCCTCGGCTTCATGTCCTTCTTCGCCAGGGCCGTCGTCGGGGCGCTCAAGGCTTTCCCCATGGTCAACGCCGAGATCCAGGGCGAGGAGGTCGTGCTCAAGGGCTACTACGACATCGGCGTCGCCGTCGGCGTCGAGGAGGGCCTGGTCGTCCCCGTGGTCCGCGACGCCGACAAGAAGAGCTTCGCCCAGATCGAGAGGGAGATCGGCGAGCTGGCCGGCAAGGCCCGCGAGGGCACCCTCAGCCTCGCCGAGCTCCAGGGCGGCACCTTCACGATCACCAACGGCGGCGTCTACGGCTCTCTTATGTCAACACCTATCCTCAACACGCCCCAGGTCGGCATCCTCGGCATGCACAAGATCGAGGAGCGCCCGGTCGTCGTCGGCGGCCAGATCGTGGTCCGCCCGATGATGTACCTGGCCCTCAGCTACGACCACCGCCTGATTGACGGCGGCACCGCCGTGCGCTTCCTCGTCCGCGTCAAGGAGCTGGTCGAGGACCCCGAGGCCCTCCTGCTCGAGGGCTAGGCCCGCCCCGCGCCGCAAATCTCACCCCCGCCACAAGTCTGCGCCCCCTTCCCGCCCCCGCCGCAGCTCCTGCGTCGGGGGGAGAGGGGGCTGGGGGGTGAGGTCTTGTCCTACTGCCCGTAGCGCCACTGGTAGTAGTGCTGCCCCACGTTGCCCATCTCGACCTTGAACGGGTCGGGGTTGGCCGGGTTGTAGGTCAGCACGCGCCGCTCGAAGACCTGGAACAGCACGGGCACCTCCGTGCCGCCCACCTTGGCCTTGACCCAGTAGGCCCCCGTCACCGGCAGCCCGAAGACGAAGAGCGGGTCGTAGACCTGGGCCACGTAGGTCTGCCCGTCGCTCACCAGCCCGCGCTGGTTCATGAAGTCAACGAAGACTTTGGCGACGCCGTGCCCATTCTCGCCCCTGACCAGCACCGTGTTCGGGTCGCCGGCGAACTCGCTGAAGCCCGTCACCGAGCCGTCCGGGTTCAGGAAGCCCGTCGCGGGCCGCCCCAGGTCGTTCGGATTGACCGTGCCGGGGCTCTGGTAGACCGGCAGCAGGTCGGCGTAGGTCGGGTAGTTGCCGGGGTCGCCGATGGCGCTGATCCGCGCCGGGCCCTTCTGCTCGAAGCGGCTGTTGCCCAGCTGCTGGCGCCCGGTCATCAGCTCGATCGGCAGCAGGCCGTTGGTCACGTACCACTGGCTGTTCGGGTCGGCCGTCGGGTCGTTGATCTCCATGCGGCTCTTGTCGAAGTACTGGACCGTGCGCCTGCCGTCCACGCCCTCGACGTAGGTCTCGCGCAGGGTCTCGGTGAGCGGGGCCGGGCCCCAGGTCCACGAGCGGTCAACCAGGCCCTGCGAGACCAGCCAGTCCTGCCGCGTCCAGACCCGGTTGAAGGCCACGTTGCCGATGGCCGGCGCCGCCAGCAGGGGCTGGGCGACCATCAGGGCCGAGCTGAGGACGGCGAGGGCGCCGGCGATGAGTCCCTTTTTCACGGTGTGCCTCCTGACTTGGGGCCGAGCCGCCCGCGCGGGGCGGCTCGCGCTATCGTGACGGGGCCTCTGGCCCCGTGAACCGCCGCGGTTCTTGTGGTGAAACCACGATACCACCGTCCTACACGGATCACGATAACAGGGCGATCATAGCCCGCTGATGGATCGGCCACCGGACCCTGAAATCCGGATCAGGGCCCGTTCAGCGCGGTAAAGGCCGGATTACAGCGCCGCCGGGCCGGGAGCGGGGTATAATAGGGGTCAGAGGAGCCAACACCAATGAAGCCTATCTTCAGGGCCACGCTGCCCCTGCTGCTGACCGCGCTGCTCCTGGCTGCCTGCGGGTCCGGCCAGGTGGTCGAGCGCACCGTGGTCGTCGAGCGCACCGTCGAGGTGGTGGTCACGCCCACCCCACAGCGCCCGCCCG
Source organism: Chloroflexaceae bacterium (assembly GCA_035327325.1). Classification (GTDB taxonomy): domain Bacteria; phylum Chloroflexota; class Chloroflexia; order Chloroflexales; family Chloroflexaceae; genus CAIWXH01. The sequence continues at coordinate 14,284 of DAOLDO010000012.1, forward strand.
AGGCCGGCAAGACCATCCTGCGCGTCGGCACCGGCGACTCGGGCGCGGGCCTCGAGCCGCACCAGGCGATCATCGCCCGCTTCGAGGCCGAGAACCCCGACATTCAGGTCCAGCTCGAGCCCGTGGGCAGCGGCGACTACTACGAGCGCATCTTCAACCAGATCGCCGCGGGCGACCCGCCCGACATCCTGCAGATCGGCGACGACGCCGTGCCCACCTTCGTGGACCGCGGGGCCCTCGTCCCCCTCGACGCGTTCATCGCCGACCCCGCCTACCCCCTCGACCTCGGGATCTACCTCCCCGGCGTCACCGAGCCGGGGCGCTGGGCCGGCAGCCAGTACCTGCTGCCCAAGGACTTCACCCCCCTCGCCGTCTACTACAACCGGCGCCTCTTCGACCAGTTCGGCGTCCCCTACCCGCAGGACGGCTGGACCTGGGAGGAGTTCCTCAGCACCGCCCAGGCCCTCACCAGGGACACCGACGGCGACGGCGCCACCGACGTGTGGGGCGTCCAGCTGACCGGCGACTGGACGACCGGCTACGAGTACTGGGTCGCCGCCGCCGGCGGCCGCCTGGTCAGCCCCGACGGCGCCGGTTTCATCGGCTACCTCGACTCGCCCCAGAGCGTCGAGGCCGCCCAGTTCTTCCACGACCTCTACCACGTCCACAGGGTGGCCCCCATCCCCGAGAACCTGAGCCCCTTCGCCCCCGGCAACGAGCAGTTCGCCGAGGGCGCCGCGGCCATGCGCATCTTCGGGCGCTGGCCCCAGGCCGGCCTGCGCCAGAGCGAGGCCGTAGACCTCGGCGTGGTCGGCCTGCCCCGCCACGTGCGCCGGGCCAACATCCTGCTCTGGAGCGGCTTCGGCATCTCGTCCCTCAGCCCCAACCGCGAGGCCGCCTGGCGCTTCCTGCGCTTCTATGTCGGCGAGCAGGGCGCCGAGGTCTGGAAGGACTGGGGCCTGCCCACTGTGCGCAGCGTCGCCGAGACCGCCGGCCTGGACCAGGATCCGATCGAGGGCGTCTGGCTCGGCGAACTCGAGCACCTCGTCCCCCGCGCCTACACCTCCGTGCCCACCTGGGGCCGCACCGGCGACCCGGCCCTGGCCAAGCTGCTCACCCGGCTCATCACCAGGCCCGAGGCCGATATCACCACCGCTCTCTACGACGCCGCCATCGAGGCCCAGGGCGCCCTCGTCCAGCAGCAGTAGCCGCCGAGATGTGGTATACTGCCGGCACGCTACACGTTTACGTGAGGGGCGCGCTATGGGCTCACCGTTCCCAGGCATGGACCCCTACCTCGAAGGGGATCTGTGGCAGGAGTTTCACGGACGGCTGGCGAACGCCATCAGCGCGCAGCTGATGCCGAAGATCGCGCCGAAGTATGTGGCCATGCTGGCCAGACGCTTCGTGATCACCAGGCCGACGATCGGCATCAGCTATGAGACCGGGGGGCGCGTGTTCTACCCGGATGTGGGCATGCAGCATATCGGCGAGACGACCGCGTCGTATGCTGCCCCGCCCGACACGGTGATCGAGGCCGGCGATGTCGAGGAGGTGCCCGTCGTCTCGCTCGAGATCCGCGACGTGCGCAACCGCTCCCTGGTGACCGCGATCGAGATCCTCTCCCCCTCGAACAAGTTCGAGCCCGGCTATAGCGAGTACATGGCGAAGCGGACCTACCTACTCCAGACCAGCACCAATGTGATGGAGATCGACCTGCTGCGCCGCGGCGAGCGGGTCGCCCTGGCCCGACCCCTGCCGCCCGCGCCGTACTATGTCATCCTCAACCGCCACGAGCGCCGCGCCAACGAGGTCTGGACCCTCCCCCTTCGCGAACGCCTGAAGACCGTGCCGGTGCCCCTGCTCCCTAACGACCACGATGTGGCCCTCGACCTGCAGGCGGCCGTGGAGGCCTGCTTCGCCCTGGTCGGCTACGAGCGGCTGCTTCCCTACGATGAGCCCCCGCCCCTGCCCGAGCTCTCCGCAGACGACGCGGCCTGGCTCGACGCGCGCCTTCGGGCGGCGGGATATCGGTCGGGCTAAGTCCCGGTCGGCAGTGGGGCAAAGCGAGACCGGGCGGCCACGCGGCACGCCCGGTCTCTTTGTCTCCCGGCCTCCCGGCCGCCCCTACGCGGGCTGCTTCGACTCGGCGAGCAGCTGGCGCAGCACGTACTGCAGGATGCCGCCGTGCACGTAGTACTGGATCTCCTGCGGCGTATCAATGCGCGCGATCGCCTGGAACTGCTTCACCGCGTCGCCGGCGGTTGCGCGCACGGTGAGCTTGCGCCCGCCCGCGAAGCCCGAGGCGACGGCCTCCTGCAGGCCGACGATGTCGTAGACCTCGGCGCCGGTGAGGCCCAGGCTCTCGGCGCTCTCGCCGGGCACGAACTGCAGCGGCAGCACGCCCATGCCCACCAGGTTCGAGCGGTGGATGCGCTCGTAGCTCTCGGCGATCACCGCCCTGATGCCCTGCAGGTAGGGGCCCTTGGCGGCCCAGTCGCGGCTCGAGCCCGAGCCGTACTCCTTGCCGGCGATGATCAGCAGCGGCGTGCCGTCGGCCTTGTAGCGCATGGCCGCGTCGTAGAGCGGCATCACCTCGCCCGTGGGCAGGTAGGGCGCGAAGCCGCCCTCGGTGCCCGGGGCCAGCCGGTTGCGCAGGCGCACATTGGCGAAGGTGCCGCGCACCATCACCTCGTCGTTGCCGCGCCGCGAGCCGTAGCTGTTGAAGTCCTTCGGCTCGACGCCGCGCTCGATCAGGTACCTGCCCGCGGGCGAACTGGCCTTGATGCTGCCGGCCGGGCTGATGTGGTCGGTGGTGATGCTGTCGCCCAGGACGGCCAGCACACGGGCGCCCTCAATCTCCTGCACCTTCGCCGGCGGCGCCTCGCTCATGCCGTCGAAGTAGGGCGGCCGGCGCACATAGGTGCTCGCCGGATCCCAGGCGAAGCGGTCGCCCTCGGGCACGGCGATGCCCTCCCAGAGCTCGTCGCCGACGAAGACCGTGGCGTAGCTGCGCTGGAACATCTCCGACTGGATGGCCCCGGCGATCGTCTGCTGGACCTCGGCCTGGGTCGGCCAGATGTCGCGCAGGAAGACGGGCCGCCCGTCCTTGCCGGTGCCCAGGGGCTCGCTCGTCAGGTCAATGTCCACCCGGCCGGCCAGGGCGTAGGCCACCACCAGGGGCGGGCTCATCAGGAAGTTGGCCTTGACCTCGGACTGCACGCGGCCCTCGAAGTTGCGGTTGCCCGAGAGCACCGAGGCCACCACCAGGTTGCCCTGCTCGATCGCGCCGCTCACCTCGGCGGGCAGCGGGCCCGAGTTGCCGATGCATGTGGTGCAGCCGTAGCCCACCGTGTTGAAGCGGATCGCGTCGAGGTACTCGGTCAGGCCGGCCTTGTCGAGGTACTCCGTCACCACCTTCGAGCCGGGCGCCAGCGAGGGCTTGACCCAGGGCTTCGTGGTCAGGCCGTGCTCGACGGCCTTCCTGGCCACCAGGCCGGCGGCCACCATCACCGAGGGGTTCGAGGTGTTGGTGCAGCTTGTGATCGCGGCGATCACCACCGAGCCGTGGTGCAGCTCGTGGGCCTCCTCCTCCAGGGTCAGGGCCACGCCCGACTGGTGGGCCAGGTCGGCCAGGCCCTGGGCGGCGCCGGCGCCGGGGGTGTTGCCGCTGCCCGACTGGTTGGGCGCGCCCTTCGGGCCGAGGATGCCGGGCAGGGCCGCCTCGAAGGTGGGGCCGACCTTCGCCAGGGCGATGCGGTCCTGCGGGCGCTTGGGCCCGGCGACCGACGGCTCGACGGTGGCCAGGTCGAGCTCGAGGGTGTCGCTGTACTCGGCCTGGGGGGTGCCCGCGTCGTGGAACAGGCCCTGGGCCTTCATGTAAGCCTCGACCAGGGCGATGCGCTCCTCGCTGCGGCCCGAGAAGCGCAGGTAGCGCAGGGTCTCCTCGTCCACCGGGAAGATGCCGCAGGTGGCGCCGTACTCGGGGGCCATGTTCGCGATCGTGGCCCGGTCGGCCAGGGGCAGGGCGGCCAGGCCGGGGCCGAAGAACTCGACGAACTTGCCGACCACGCCCTTCCTGCGCAGCATCTCGGTCACGGTCAGCACCAGGTCTGTGGCCGTGGCGCCCTCGGGCAGCGAGCCGGAGAGCTTGAAGCCCACCACCTGCGGGATGAGCATCGAGACGGGCTGGCCCAGCATCGCGGCCTCGGCCTCGATGCCGCCCACGCCCCAGCCCAGCACGCCCAGGCCGTTGATCATCGTGGTGTGGCTGTCGGTGCCGACCAGGGTGTCGGGGTAGGCCTGGAGCGGGCCGGTGGCGCGGGGGTTCTCGTCGCTGGTGAAGACCACGCGGGCCAGGTACTCGAGGTTGACCTGGTGCACGATGCCGTTGCCGGGCGGCACCACCTTGAAGTTCTGGAAGGCCGTCTGGCCCCAGCGCAGGAAGGCGTAACGCTCCTTGTTGCGCTCGAACTCCAGGTCCTTGTTGATCAGCAGCGCGGCCTCCGAGCCGAAGGCGTCCACCTGCACCGAGTGGTCAATCACAAGCTCGACCGGCTGCAACGGGTTGATCAGCCCCGGGTCGCCGCCCATGGCGGCCATCGCGTCGCGCATGGCCGCCAGGTCAACCACGCAGGGCACGCCGGTGAAGTCCTGCAGGATGACCCGGGCCGGGGTGAAGGCGACCTCCTTGTCGGGCTCGGCCTGCGCCCGCCAGCTCGCCAGGGCCATGATGTCGTCGGCCGTGACCGTGCGACCGTTCTCGGTGCGCAGCAGGTTCTCGAGCAGGATGCGCAGCGAGTAGGGGAGGCGGCTCAGGTTGACGCCGCGGCCCTCCAGGGCGTCGAGGCGGTAGATCTCGTAGTCTTTATCGCCGACGCGGAGGGTAGAGCGTGCGCCAAAGCTGTTACTCATCGGGGTCTCCTCTGACTTGAGGGGCGGGCGCGCCAGGGCCGCCAGAAGAACAAGGTTCGGCATCCTTGATTATAGCACGCGCGGTAACAAAGAACGCCGCGTCAGGACGCGCCGAACCCGCGCCCGCCCCCGCCGCCGCTACCCGGTCTGAGCCTTCGGGTCGCGCACCCGCTCGCCGGCCGCCCGGCTCGCCAGGTCGGGGTCCTCCTCTTCCGCCGGGTCAACGCCGAAGAAGTCAACGATCAGGCGGGCGAGGGCCCGGTGCAGCACGCCGTAGGAGTAGTAGCGGTTGCCCAGCTCGTAGTTGCGGTCTACCATCAGCCTGACCTGCTCGGGGCGCTCGAGCAGGTCGGCCACCTGGCGCACCGTGTCGTCGGTGATGAAGCCGTCGAACTCGACCACCTCGAAGCCCTTTGGCTTGATGTCGTAGGCGTAGATCGAGTAGCTGTTGACCACCAGGGGCCGCCTGAAGTAGATCGCCTCGAGGAAGGCGTTGCCGAAGCCCTCGATCGTCGAGGGGTAGGTGACGAGGTCGGCCTGGCTGTACACGTCGTCCAGCGTGTAGATCTTGCGCCCGTCGCCCGTCCTGCCCCGCACCGGCGCCACCAGGTCGCCCACCAGGGCCAGGGGCACGTCCATCAGCTCGGCGTAGTTGCACACCCGCTGCACGTAGCTGTTGCCCTCGTCGCCGCCCGCGTGCGAGATCACCAGGCGGGACTTGACCCCCTCCAGGGCCAGGCGGTGCAGCAGCTCGATGGCGTGCTCGATCCCCTTGCGCTGCACGATGCGCGTCGGCTGGAGCACCAGGTGCTCGTCGGGCGCGACGCCGAGATCGGCCCGCAGGGTGGTGACGTAGTCGTCCGGCGCCGACGGCGGGCGCTCGAACTCCATCACGTTGGGCACCAGCAGCGACGAGAGCCCGTTGCGCAGGCTCAGCTGGTGGGCGCCCGACGAGTTGATCACCACGTGGCGGATCGAGGGGAGCTGCGGCGGGAAGCACATGTTCAGGTAGTCCCAGGCGCAACCCCCCAGGAAGCGCTTGCGCTCCCAGAAGAAGTCGTGGTGGTGGCCGATGGTCGGGATGCCCGTCTCGGCGATGAACTCGGTCAGGGCGGCGCCCAGGGGCAGGTGCATGGGGATGGCCAGGGCGTTCTCGACGATCAGGACGTCAATCCCGAAGTCGCGCACGAACCCGTACAGCTCCTCCTTCAGCTCGCCCTGCAGCTCGCGGATCAGGCGCGAGATCGCGGGCGGGCGCCGCGTCTCCTTGAAGGCCGCCTCCTGGACGACCTGCACCTGGGGGTGGTCCCAGAAGGCCAGGGGGACGACGCGGCTCTGCTGCTCCGGCAGGTCGGACTGGCCCGAGAAGTAGAAGCAGTGGTGGCCCATCGCCGTGAGGACGGCAGCCCACTTGGCGGTCTCCAGCGAGACCCCGTCCGTGCCGTTGAAGCGGGTCGAGACAAAGCCGATCCTGCGGCCCGTGGGAGTGCGCGCGGCGCTGCTCATCTGTGTTCACCTCCTTCGCTCACGAGCGCCCCTCAGTCGGTTCGAGGCGACGGCGACGCCCCCCGCCCGGCCCCGCCCGCGGGCCCGGCACGCGCATGCCGTCGGCTCGATCGGCCCGCCGGGGGGCGCTCTCAGCCTGCTCCTAATCTACGCTGTTCGCCGTGGGTGAAACGCCTATCCCGTGATTGTACACCACGACGCTACACGCTTTCGTCGCGGGGGCGCAAACCGTGGCGCAGCACGCCGATGAGCGCCCCCACCCCCGCTGCATCATCAAGTGTGCCAGCGGGCCCGGCGGCCGCGCGCGGCGAAGGCCGCCAGCGCATGGGCGACACGAAAAAAGCGAGCACGGCCCGCGCCGTGCTCGTCGTCACACCGGCTCACGCCCGCCGGCTCACCCCACGCGTCCCAGGGCCGCCTTCGCGGCGACCAGCCGGCCCAGGAGCTCGACCCGCGGCAGGGCCAGGCCCGGCTCCAGCGCGGCGCCGACTCGGGCGATCTCGAGGTTGAGCGACTCGATCTCGGTCGGCCGGCCCGCGCGCAGATCCTGCAGGGTCGAGATCAGCTGGCCGTCCGAGCGCCTGCTGATCAGCAGCAGCTGCTCGAGCAGCTCGCCCTCCCCGAGGGCCAGGCCGAGCCGGTCGGTCAGGACCACGCACTCGCCGACCACCTCGCGGGCCAGCGCCAGCGCCGCCTCGTCGCGGGCGAACACGCCGTTGTCCACCTCGAGCAGCGGGCAGACCGAGTTGAAGACGGCGTTGATGATCGCCTTCTTCCAGACCTCGCGCTCGATGCGCGCCTCGGCGCGGAAGGGGAAGCCGGGGGTGTGCAGGGCCTCGACGCAGCGCGCAAGGCCCGCCTCGTCGCCCCTGACCACGCCGATCGGCGAGGCCGTGACCGGGCGCACCGTGAACTCGTGCGCGGAGGCGGCCTGGCTGGTGATGTAGAGCACGCAGCGGTAGACCTCGGGGAAGCCGCCCTCGAGGAAGGGCCGCTCGACCCCGACCCCGTTCTGCAGGATTACCACAGGGCCGCGCGCGCCCCTGGCCCCCAGCTCGCGCGCCAGATCCCCGTTCGCGTACGCCTTGGTCGCCAGCACGATCAGCCCGTCGAGCCGCTCCAGCCCCGCCAGCGAGACCGTCTCGACCGACGCGCTGACGCGCTCGTCGCCGCTGCGCGCGGTCACGGTGACCGCGCCGCGCGGGATGTCGCCCCTGCTCGTGCGCACGGCGACCACGGACCGCCCGGCGTGGGCCAGGTACGCCGCAAGCGGGAAGCCGATCGCGCCGGAGCCGAGCACGTAGATCGTGTTCTCTGAGCCCATGGGTACCTCTGTGAACGCGGGAGGCTACGGGAAGCGTAGCAGGCCACGACGGGACACACAAGGGCCAATGCGCGCTCAGGTTCTGGACCAATCCGGCGCGGGCGGCCTTGACAGGCGGGCACCGACCCTGTACACTCGCCCTGTGAAGCATTTTGAAAA